>CACZPL010000082.1 GCA_902783015.1 uncultured Lachnospiraceae bacterium | reverse complement strand
TGCCTCGACTGCGCGAAGGGCAACCTGGCATGTGCGGTACCGACACTGCACGAGGGCATAGACGAAGGTTTAATAGACTGATATTAATAGGAGGAAATTGATACAATGGCTAGCACACAGCAGATCGATAACTTAGTTGGAATGTTAGATGGCTACGTAGAAAAAGGTGGCTATCACTTAAATGTAAACGTATATAACAGAGAGACACTTATCGATGCACAGAAGCATCCGGAGAACTATCCGCAGCTTACTATCCGCGTTTCCGGTTATGCAGTTAACTTCATCAAGCTGACACCGTAGCAGCAGGCAGACGTTATCTCTCGTACATTCCACGAGTCAATCAACGGCTAATAAAAAGTTTAGGCAGGGGGATGCCGCTTCGCGGCATCCCCCTGTTTTACAAGGAGAAAGTATTATGGAGGGTATGATACATTCGATTGAAACATTCGGTACCGTGGACGGCCCCGGCATTCGTTACGTTGTATTTGTAAAGGGCTGCCCCATGCGGTGTAAGTACTGCCACAACCCGGATACCTGGGAGATGGCAGGCGGCACCAAGATGACGGTGGACGAAATCCTGACCGACTACGATAAATATAAGCCGTTCTTAAAGGAAGGCGGCCTTACCGTGACAGGCGGCGAGCCTCTGATGCAGATCGATTTTTTGAACGAACTCTTTGAGAAGGCCAAGGGCAAGGGAATCCATACCTGTCTGGATACCTCCGGCATCTGCTTTAACAGGAGCAGCGCGGAGCTGCTTGCCAAGTACGATCACCTCATGGAAAACACGGATCTGATCATGCTGGACATCAAGCACATTGACCCGGAGGGGCACAAGGAGCTGACCAAGCAGCCCTGCGACAACATCTTTGACTTCCTGAAATATATGGACGAGAAGGGCAAGGATATCCGCATCCGCCACGTGGTGGTGCCGGGAATTACCTTAAATGACGAGTACCTTGACCGCCTCGGTTATTGCATCGGAGGCTTCACGCATGTGAAGCAGTTGGAGGTGCTGCCCTACCATACCATGGGCAAGGCCAAGTACGAGAAGATGGGAATCGACTATGTGCTTGCGGATGTGCCGGATGCGACACAGCAGCAGGCGGCGGATGCGAAGCAGAAGATCATTGAAGGTATGAAGAGAAAACGTCAGGAAATGAAGGACGCAGGAGAGCTGTAGATACGATGGATAAGAAACCGACGGTTCGTGTGGAGATAGATCCCGCATATACGGAGCCGAAGATCATCATACAGGCGGATGAGAAAACCGAATTGATCGGGCAGATCGAGCAGGCTGTTGAACGCTGTATCAAGGGCGCGACTACCCGTGTGAAGGGCAAGCGCGGTGACAGCGTGGTGCTTTTGGACCAGCAGGACATCATCCGCGTGTACACCGAGAACCGCAGACTCATTATTTGCACGGATGAGGGCAACTGTGAGGCGCGCAATACCCTGCGGGAGCTGGAGGAGATTCTGGATCCCGGCCTGTTTGTGCGCATCAGCCGCTTTGAACTGGTGAATTTAAACAGGGTGGCGGATTTTGACTTCTCCGCCGCGGGAACAATAGAGGTCCGCTTTGATAACGGAAGCAGCACCTGGGTGGCGCGCAGATATGTGCGCGAGATTCAGCAGACGCTGAATAAGCTTTAGGGGGTGGTCACTGTGAGCGATTTCAAAAAGACAGTGATACGTCTCTCGCTGATCGGTTTTGCCTGCGGTGTTCTGATCGGTCTGGGCTTTTATCTGATGGGAAATAAGGAAGACCATGTCGGCATGCTGAACATCCCGGCGTATTTTATCGCAAGCGGCCTCTACGGTATGATCTCCATGGGCGGCTCCGCGGTTTATGATATCGAGCATTGGAGCATTACGAGATGTACCGTCACGCATCTGATCATGGTGTCGGTGGGCTTTACCGTGCTGTCATGGCTCGGGGGCTGGCTTACGGATGCCTCGTTCATGATCGTGATCGTGGCTGTCATGCTGGTGGTCTACGTGATCATCTGGCTGATCTGCTACAACAGCTACAAGCGCAAGGTAAAGCGTATGAACCGAGATCTTGCGGACTGGAAAAGTCTGCACAAGCGCTGAAAAACCGTTTACACATGAATAATGACCGTTCGTCCCGAAACCGTAGAGCTTCGGGACTTTTTTTGTTATAATAACATGATTTATTATACTCTTTTAAGGGAGTGGGAAGCGCCATGAAGCTGAAGATTTCCATTACGGGACATAACTACAATATCATGGAGGATGTGAGCGACCACCTGAAGGAGGACTGCGGCTACATCCCCATCAAGTGCAATCCGAACAGGGATACGCTGCTGGATATGGCGATCGAGCAGCATCCGCGGGTGATCATCATCTGCATGGGGGATGAATCCGAGGAGGCCATCATGGCATACAATGTTTTGGATGCTGCGTTCAAACACGGAAACTGTACCATCATCGTGATCGCAAACGACGAGGATGAAAAGAATTTCATGAAGAACTCCACGCTGCGCAAGGTACTGTTTTTGTCGCGGCCGGTGTCGCTGTTTGCGCTTTACGATAAGCTCTCGGAGATCGAGGAGCAGTTGGTCTACGAAAACGACGAGAACCAGTCGGCCTTCCGCGAGTACGAGAGCGAGAACACCTTTAAAAGAAAGCATATCCTCGTAGTGGATGACGACGCGGAGCAGCTGTTACTCATCAAGGAACAGCTGGAGGAGTTTTACGATGTCACGATGGTGAAATCGGGTCAGCAGGCCATCAAGTTCCTGGCGAAGAAAATTCCGGATTTGATCCTGCTGGATTATCTGATGCCGGATGAGGACGGGCCTTCCTTCCTGACCAGAATGCGCGAGATCGAAAACTTTGCGAATATTCCGGTGGTCTTCCTGACGGGTATGACGGAAAAGGGCACGATCCTGCACACCTTGGTAGAGCTGAAGCCGCAGGGATATGTGATCAAACCGGTGAAAAAATCGGAGCTTGTGGCAAAGATCATAGAAGTATTGGGGTAAACATATGGATGAAATGATAGTAAGATTTGCCTCCGCGGGCCTGGATATCAAGGCAGGGGAGGAGTATACGGGCGGCGGCGAGCGGTACATTTCCGCGGTGCGCAGGTTTTATGAAAGCTATGACAAAAACAGGATGCAGCTGGAAAAATACTACGTGTCCGAGGATTACGAAAACTACAAGATCACGGTGCACGCCTTAAAGAGCAATGCGAAGGCCATCGGCGCAGGGCAGTTGTCCTTTGCCTTCGAGGAGCTTGAGATGGCTGCGACGGAGGGAAATATCGCCTATGTCAAGGAAAAGCACGGGAAAGCGCTGTTCTCTTACTCGAGCGTGATAAAGAGCCTGGCCTTTGTGAAGGAGATGTGGGATGTGCGTCCGGCGGATGAGCTTAGCGCAAAGCAGGCAAGAGCTGTTTCCGAGGAGCTGCTTACGGCGCTGGATGATTATGATTTCGACCGATCGACCGAGCTTTCAAAGAAGCTCTCGGGCTATCCCTTCCGTATCACGCAGAGCGGACGGCTGAAGGAAGCCATGAATCTGATCGCGGATTTCATGTATGATGAGGCGGCCGAGATCATCAAGGAGATCAGTGCAGCCATCGAGTAAGTATTCGTTTTGCGGGGGGAAGCCTATTGAGAAGGATCAGGATCGTGATCGCGGCAATCGTCGCGATTGTGTTTGGTTATATCTTTATCGGTCAGATTGTGTTTCCGACCAACACGCCCATGAACGGCAATATCTGCCGGGAGCTTCCCGGGGATACCTGGGTGGAGATCAGGGAGGACGGGACACGTGTGCCCTTTGCCGTGCCGGGCAGGACCGACGGCGATATCGTGCTGGAGACAACCCTGCCGACGGAGTTTGAACGAGAGTACACCGTGCTCTGCTTTCGCGGCATGAACATGGAAATCTACGTGGGAGATGAGCTTCGCCAGAAGATGGATGTGGAGCCGGACCCGGTGCTGGGTGACCGCTCGGCGGAGGCCTATGTCTACGCGTCGATCTACCCGGAGGATGTAGGGAAGACCCTGCGGGTTCATTATGCTTACAATTCCGGCATGGTGTACGAGGTGTACATCGGCACAAGGCTCGGGATCCTGACCTATCTGTTCAAGCAGTACGGGTTCGAATTCTTCATGGGTATGACGGTGCTGATCCTGGGTCTGATCTGCCTTGTGGCTGCGGTGGTCTACAGACTTATCCACAAGAAATACCTGGAGATGGAACATCTTGCGCTGGGCGTGGTGCTCGGTGCCTGCTGGGTGCTCTCGAACTCGGTGTTTCGACAGCTTTATACCAAAAATATCTCGGTGATGTCCGACATCCCGTTTTTGATGGTCATGATCATGCCGCTTCCATTCCTGGTGTTTGTGAATTCGCTGCAGAAGAACCGCTATATCAAGGCGATCCGCGCGGTGTCGATATTGGAGATCGCCAACTTCTGCCTTTGCCTGCTGCTCCTTGTTGCCGGGAAGAAGACGCTGGTGGAAAGCTTTATATTCTCCGCGCTCTGCGCGTTGGTATGTATCCTGACGATCCTGGTCACCATCATACTGGATATAAGGAAACATCTTCTAAGGTCCTACATCTTTGTGGCGGTGGGCTTTGCGGTGCTCGCTGTGGCCGCGGTGATACAGATCGTGGTGTACCAGTTCGCGCATAACGGCGTCTTCTCGGGACTCTTCATGGCGCTCGGTCTGTTCGGCTTCATGATCTGCGCCATCATCCATACCATCAAGCAGCTGATCGGCATCCGCCTGGAGGCAAACGAGATGAAGGTCATCAGCAAGGCGAAGGATGAGTTTCTGGCCAATATGTCCCACGAGATCCGCACGCCGTTAAACGGTATTCTCGGCATGGACGAGATGATCATACGCGATACAAGGGACAGCAAGGTGAAGCATCACGCGCTTGAGATCAAGAGCGCGGGCAACACGCTGCTGTCACTGATCAACGATATACTGGATCTTTCAAAGATCGAATCCGGGAAGTTTGAGATCGTGCCGGTAAAGTACGATCTTGCTTCTGTATTAAATGATGTGATGAACATGACGCGGCCCCGGGCGCAGAAAAAGGACCTGGAGTTTTCCTTCACGGTGTCCGAGATGATCCCGTCCGCGCTGATGGGCGACGAGATCCGTCTGCGACAGGTGATGTTAAATATCATCAACAATGCCATTAAGTACACGGCACAGGGAACTGTGGCTGTGGATGTCTTCTGTGAACCGGGCGCATCCGCGGATACCATAGACCTGATCGTGCGTGTGGCGGACACGGGCATGGGCATCCGTGAGGAGGATAAGGAAAAGCTGTTTGAGAGCTTTCAGCGTCTGGATGAGAAGAAGAACCGTGGCATCGAAGGCACGGGACTTGGACTGCACATCACCTATCGTCTGCTCGAGATGATGGGCGGGTGCATCGATGTGGAGAGCGAATACGGAAAGGGCAGCACCTTTACCGTCACCGTGCCGCAGCAAGTGGAGGATGCGGCACCCATCGGCGATTTCGCGGGTGCGGTGAAGCGATATTTGAGCTCCGTGACCTCGGATGAGGTGCGGCTTTACGCACCGGAGGCGCGGGTGCTGGTGGTGGATGACAACGACATGAACTTAGAGGTCATGGAGGGGCTGCTCCGGGATACGAAGATCAAGACGGAGCTTGCGGATTCCGGACAGCTTTGCATTGAGCTTGTGCGGGAAAACCGCTATGACTGTATTTTGCTTGACCAGATGATGCCCGGGAAAAACGGTGAGCAGACGCTTGCCGAGATGAAGGAGCTTGACATCCTGAAGGGAACGCCGGTGATCGCGCTCACTGCGGATGCGATCCTCGGCGCGAAGGAAAACTATCTTGCGAAGGGCTTTACGGACTATCTCTCCAAGCCTGTAAAGTACGAGAGCTTAGAGGATATTTTGCGCAGGTATATCCCGGCGGAAAAACAGCTCCCGCCGCCCACGGAGGAGGAGCTTCCCGTGCTGCTCATCTGGGGTGACAACCCCGAGGCTCTGCGGCGCGAGAAGGAACGTCTGGACGGGATTTACAAGTGTGTCTGCGTGACCGGCAGCAAGGCGCGAGACAAGTATTTGGAGAAGCACGCGCTTGACAGTGAGATGCATGTAGTTTAGAATACTTTCTATGCGATACGCAAAGGAGAAAGGAGTTTTTATGGGACTTTTATCCGGACTCGGAAATCTCGGACTCGGTGACATGGAAGAGGTAACCATCATCGAGGACAAGAAACAGGAAAAGAAGAAAGACGAGCCTGTGGTGGAAAAAACACCGGAGCAGCTGGAGCTTGAGGCGATCTTTGAGCGCACCGTGACCTGTCCGGTCTGCGATCAGCAGTTCAAGATCAAGACCATGCGTCCGGGCAAGGCAAAGCTGGAGGGGACGGACACAGACCTTCGCCCGCGCTACGAGAAGATGGACCCGATCAAATACGACGCCATCGCCTGCAATCTCTGCGGCTATGCGGCACTGACCAAGTATTTCCCGCGTCTTGCCAGCAGACAGCTGCACGATATTAAGGAACAGATCCAGCCGCATTTTAAGGGTTATGATACTCACGACGGCATCTATACCTACGATGATGCGATCATGCGATATAAGCTTGCGCTTGTCACTACGGTAGTGAAGAAGGCAAAGAACAGCGAGCGCGCCTACACGGCGTTGAAGCTTGCCTGGGTACTGCGAGGAAAACGCGAGACCTTTAAGGATAACGTGATGAAACAGAAGGAAGCGGAGGCGCTCTTAAAGGATGAGCTTGAGGCGCTGCAGGTTGCCTTCGACGGCTTCAACATCGCGCTTTCCAAGGAATCGCCGCCGATTGCCAACATGGATGAAAACACCGTGATGTATCTGATCGCGGAGCTTGCGAGAAGACTGAAGAAGTATGACGAGGCTTCCAGACTCTGCGGTATGGTGCTCACCAATAAGAATACACAGCCGCGTCTTAAGGAGCGTGCGTATGACCTGAAGGAGATGATCCAGGCCGAGATGAAGAAGGCGAAGGAAGAGCAGGGAGACGCAAAGAGCGAGGACGGCAAGGAAGAATAAATAGAGCAAAAAAAGAAACCCGCGAAGGGTTTCTTTTTTGTTTCCTTAATTAAACTCGCATGTCGAAGTTGGAACCGACCATCGGGTTCACCGACTGCTCCATCATCTTGATCATGGCATCGCCGCTTTCCTCCATGGTATCGAGGGTCTTGGCGAGCATCTTAAAATCGATCGGGGTCATGGATTCCGTTCCTGAAACCATCATGTTTGTGGGGCTGAATGCACTTATATTCATAGGGACACCTCACTTTCCTGAACATCCGTGTACTTACCATGATGATAGCAGAAAAGCCGTGAAAAAGCAAGGAAAACGGGAAAAAAGATGTGAACTTTCCGTGAACAATGTGTGTTTTGAAATTGTTACAAAAGTATTAAACCACTATATCTAGTGGATGCAACCTTATTATGATACTAAAAAAGCCTGAAAATACGGCAAGTATGAAATGCATAATAAAAATGTAATAATATTATGTTGACAAAAAATGTTACATTTGCTATACTTGCAATGTAACAAATTCGTAACATTTGGTTTTGGATCGTAAAAAACAGGAGGCAGAGCAATGAGTAAGCCATTCAAAAAGGGTATGGCAGTTCTTGCGGGATTCGGATTACTTTCATGTTCATTACAGGGTTTCTCCTATGATGTTAAGGCAAGGGAGGCACTTTATCACGACTCGAACGTGAGCATCCTTTCCGCATTGGACAGATATGTAAGTACAAATGAGTATGCATTTGCGGATGAGTGGAACGCTTATCAGGCAGAGCTTGCGAAGGCTGAGGCAGATGCTACGGCAGTCGCCGAGATCGCAAAGGATGACGAAGAGGAAGCGATCGGCGTAAATAAGAAAGAAAAGAAGTATGTGACCGGCGTTGGTTCCATTCAGAGGATCGACACGGAGGAGGAAGTGACAACCGAGGAGGTTGCCGAGGAAGAGGATGCAGCTGAGGAGACCGTAACGGTTTCGAGTGCGCAGACCTACGATTTCTCCGGTAAGGCCATGAACGTATCCGGCGGTCTTTTGAACATCCGCGAGAGTGCGGACGGTGATTCCAAGAAGGTCGGCACCATCGAAAACGGCGGTATCATGACTGTTTCCGAGCAGGGTGACGAGTGGACACACATCACCTCCGGAAGTGTAGACGGATATGTAAAGAACGATTATATCGCATTCGGCGATGCTGCAAGAGAGTATGCTGAGGCAAACCTGGTGAAGGTAGCCGTAGTCAACTGCGCAAGCCTTCGCGTGCGTGCAGAGGCGAGCGTTGACAGCGAGAAGCTGGCACTTCTCCCCGAGGGCGAGAGCTACGAGGTGGTTGAGCTCTTAGACGGCTGGACAAAGATCCGCCTGAACACGGTTGAAGGTTACTTAAACAACGAATATATCATCATTTCCTATATGATGCCGACGGCAAAGGCTGAGGCGGATACTTCCTCAGATACACCGGCACAGGCAGAGGAGACCACAGAGCAGCAGACCACACCGGAGGAGACCACGGAGCAGACAACGGAAGCTCCGGCACCGGTTCCGTCCTCAAGCGTAGGCCAGGCGATCGTGGATGAAGCGTTAAAGTATGTGGGTTGCCCCTATGTATACGGCGGTAACAGCTTGACAAACGGCACCGACTGCTCCGGCTTCACCATGCTGATCCTCGCGAAGTTCGGTTATTCACTGCCGCACACCGCAACAGGCCAGTCTTATCTCGGCTCCGAGGTGAGCATCTCGGCACTTGAGCCCGGTGACCTCGTGTTCTACGATCACGGTACAGGCTCCATCGAGCACGTGGCAATCTACATGGGCGGCGGCCAGATCGTGCATGCATCTACACCGGCAACGGGCATCATGATCAGCAACGCATTTTACAGCACACCGTTTAAGGCAGTGCGTATCGCACAGTAAGACTATTTTCCAAAACCTTCCTAAATATATCGGAACCGGCTCCCTAAAAAGGAGCCGGTTCTTGTTTCGTGTCGTCGTTTCTGATATAATTTCACTAGGTATGTGCATAAAAGGGAGGAGCCGCAAAATGAACAAAGACATAAAAAAACGTTTATGCATTTTGGCTGTGGTTTGTCTGCTCATTTTATCCCCGGTGCTTCATGTGAACGCCGAAGACACGGGGCTAAAAGTGAACGCCGAGGAGATCACGCTATATTATCTGAGTTCGGAGTATTCGAATGTGCCGATCGGAGACGAGTACCCGACAAGCTTTCAACTCGAGGTGGAAAGCACGGGAAGTGTAAAATTCAGTGTGGTTGAGGGTTATAATCTCAGGCTGTCGAAGGAGGGACTGATCACGCCGATTCAGGCGGGAACAGCCGTGGTTCAGATCACGGACGGAAAAGAGACAAAGACAATCAGAGTTAATGTCATAGATTACGGCGATATCTATGTGGAAAAGGTGATCAGTGATTACCTTGCCGCCAATATCACGGATGGTATGACGGATTACGAAAAGATACAGGCAATCGCCAACTTTCCGTGTCAGTATGACTACGGCGGGGCCTCTTCCTGCAAGGGCATGATCCTCTCCGGTAGCGGCAGCTGTTGGGCAAGTACAAACGCCATCAATATCTTGTGCGCGCGCGTGGGGCTGGAATCCCGTGTTCGCTGTGGCTATAAAGATGAGGGGATGTCACAGGGAACAAGCCATAGAAACAACATCGTCATCGACAGTGAAGGTAATATCTATAAGGTGGAAGCCGGATATGTGGAATCCGCACCCAGAAAGTATTTTATCTGGCAACAGGAGACTCTTCAGGAATATGAATGGAAAATGGGAGCGGACGGTAAAATCGAGTGGGGTCTGCTTCAGAATAATGATAATAAAATGACAGATCAGTATGAGGTTCGGTCTGAGTACATGGACAGAAAGGTGACCTTTATCGCTGATTATTATTCGTCCGGATCTTATTATAATAGCAAGAAATATGTACTTCCGGAGACAATCACATCCATCGGGAAGTATGCGTTTTCGGGTTTTCGGCTTGAAGAGATTAATCTGCCGGATTCTCTTGTGTCCATCGAGGGCAACTCTTTTGCAAACTGTTCGGAATTAAAGACGATTCATTGCAGTGACAGCCAGCCTTATTACAAGGTCGTGAATGGCGTGATCTACAATAAAGATATGACAGAACTGATCAGTGCACCGTCGGCATATGATCTGACAGTGCCGGACGGCGTAACGAAGATCGGCAGCTGGTCGTTTCGGGAGAATAATAATCTGAATACGGTGACGCTCGGAAACAGTGTTACGGAGATCGGAACACAGGCATTTTATGACTGCGAGAATCTCTCGGCGATCTATATTCCGGAAACTGTTACAAGTATTGCGTCCAGCGCGTTTTACAATGTTGAAAAATCGCGCTTTGTGATCTACGGAAAAGCGGGATCGACGGCGGAAAGCTTTGCTGCAGAGCAAGGGTTTGTATTCAAAGAAAAGGGTGATAGTACACTGACGGGAGTCGTGATCTCGCCCGATGAGCTTTCTGTTCAGGTAGGACAGACAAAGAATCTTACCGCTACAGTGACCCCGAGCGGTTCCGATGAGGTGATGTGTTGGAAGAGCTCCGATCCTGACGTGGTTTCGGTTTCACAAGGAAAACTGACGGCTGTGAAGAAGGGGACAGCAACGATCTCCTGTTATTCATACGTAAAGCCGTCCGTCTCGGCAACGGTACGCGTGATAGTGACCGACAGAGTTCCCGTGGAGGGAATCGAGATTGATCAGCATTCGCTGCGTCTTGTCAGAAACCAAAAAGGGCGTGTTACTGTGAAAGTGTTGCCTGAGAATGCGTTTGACACCTCCTTTACGTATGAAGTTACGCCTTTGGGTGTGGCTTCGATCACGGAATCGAATGCAGATCTGTACATAAAAGGTCTGACTGTCGGGACGGCGGAGATTCGTGTAAGGTCAAAGGAAAACGGAGAGATCACGGATGTTGTGACCGTGTATGTGACCGAACCTCTTCAGGATATGACGCTGGATCATGAGGAACTGCACCTTCGCCTCGGAGAGACGGCGAAGCTGACGCCGAGCTTTGTGCCGGCTGAAAACACCCGTCAGGATGTGGTTTGGGAAAGCTATTATGATGATGTGGCGACGGTGGATGAGAACGGAAACGTGACGGCAGTAGGTGTTGGAACGGCAACTATCTATTGCATCAGTGAGTCGTGCACGGCATCCGGAGGCACGCGCAGTGCGACCTGCAAGATTTTTGTGGGGAATTCGGTAGAAAAGATCGAGACTTCCGAGAGCGAAGCGTGGCTTCCGGTCGGAAAGATCGGCTATGTGGGATTTAACTATAAGGTGCTTCCGGAGGGCGTTTCGACAACAAAGGTTGTATGGGATACCGATGATCCGGAGATTGCCGAGTTTTATGAGGATCAGGCTTACAGGGTATACAGTGACGCGTATCTTAAGATCGATGCAAAGAAGCTCGGAGATGTGAACATTGTCGGCACGGCACAGGATGGCAGCGGGACAACGGTAAAAATCCTGCTTCATGTGATCACGCCGATCAACGGGTTTTCGCTGAGCGATCAGTCGATTGAGATCACGCAGGGTGAAAGCTACACACTCGGATATTCCATCACGCCGGAATCGGTGCTTGACAAGACGGTCAAATGGTCGGTAAACGAGCCGGAGATCGCAACCGTAGATGAAAACGGCGTGGTGACGGGAATCCGCCCGGGAACCACAACGATCTGGTGCGCGGCAAATACCTTGGGCGAGGAAGGGGTTTCCACAAGGACATACTGTAGTGTCAAAGTTTTGCGGAAAAGCAATCCGGAGCCTGAACCTGAGCCGGACCCGGAACCGGAACCGGAGCCTGGGCCTGAGCCGGGACCGGAAGATGACCCGGAGATCGATCCGGGAGCAGATAAGAAAGATATTTCGAAGCTTGTGATCATCGGGCCGGAGGAACAGACCTATAGCGGGGTTGACCTTTATCCGGCGGTGACGGTAACGGACGGAGATCGAACGTTGACGGAGGGAACGGATTATACGCTTTTGTACAGCGATAACCACGATGCTGGAAAGGCGCAGGTGAAGATATGCGGAATCGGCGCATATGAGGGAGAAGCTGACAGGGAGTTTCTGATCAAAAAGAAGAGCATAGGCGTAAGCGGTTTGAAATTCCAGGATAAGTATTATGACGGAAGCAAGTATATGATCCTTGAAAGTACTATTCCGACCGTGGAGGGTGTTTTGCCGGGAGATGAGCTTTGGGTTACTACGACCAGACAGGATTATGTGATCACCGGTACCAAGAGCCCGGGTGAAAAGTCCAGAAAACTGACCAAGGGGCTGTTTATTCTGTCCGGAAGAGATAAGGATAATTACACACTTGAAAAGGGGACCGTGGCAGAAGGCAAGATCAAGAAGGTGGCCGTAAAAAAGGTGATCCTGAAAGCAACGGAAAACAGTTACACGGGACGCCTGCAAAAGCCGTCCATCCAAAGGATTGTCGGGAACAACGGTGCAAGGATCCTGCTGAAAAATTGCAGCATCTCTTACGAAAGAGCAGGAAACCCGACGTCGGATTTTACTTCCAAAGGAGAAATCAGCGTGGTGGTTTCCGGTGTAGGTCCATACAAGGGGACGGTTGTTGCTAAGTATGTAATCAAATAAGATCGGGGGAATAACGGTGGACAAAAAGAAAAATAATTCTTTATATAAAATGATCGGAAAGCGGCTGGCGGGGATCCTGGCGATCGCACTGGTGCTCGCCGCGTACGGTCCGGGGATCGGCTTCTTAAAGCCGCGGCAGGCAAAGGCACTGTGGTACGGGGCCTGGTCCTACGATGTCAACCCCGACGGAAAGACCGTGACCATTACCGGTTATTCGGGGGAAAACAAAAAGGTACAGGTGATTAGCTCCATCAACGGGAAAACCGTGACCGGGATCCACGGATACAATTCCGGCGCGCAGGCGGCCTTTGATTCTACGATCACGGACATCATCCTGCCGAGCACGGTTACGACAATCGGAAGCAGCGCCTTTGCAAAATGCACCGCATTAAAGTATATCGAGATCCCGAACAGCGTCACCGAGATCGGTGATTACGCGTTTATGGGCTGTAGCGGTCTGCCGGCGGTCGACATTCCGGCAAGCGTATCCAAGATAGGATACCAGGCTTTTGACGGCTGTACTGCTTTAAGTGCTGTTACCATTCCCGCAGGTATCACGGAAACGGGAGACCGTGCATTTGCAAACTGCACGGGTCTTGCAAGTGTGTCGCTTCCGAACAGTATGCAGATCATCTCCAACGATATGTTTAACGGCTGCAATGCTTTGGCGCAGGTCAAGATCCCGAGCGGTGTTACCGAGATCGAGAGCGGTGCATTCTACGGCTGTAATGCTTTGAAGGAAGTAACAGTTCCGGATGGCGTCAGCATCGTTGACAAGGATGCATTTCGTGCTTGCAGCGCGCTTGAAAAGATCTACTTTATGGGAAAAAGCGTGAAGCTGACGGATCGCGTGAGCGACAATTCGGTGATCTATTGCTACACGAACTCCACCGCTTTAAAGTATGCGGAAAAATGGGCACTCGATTATGTGCTGCTCGACGCACCCGTGGATATCGATATCGCGGATTGCACCATCACCGTGACGAGCCCGAGGACCTATACCGGAAGTGCCATCAAGCCTACGGTAAGGGTTTCTTATTTGAATACGAATTTAACGCGCGGCACGCATTACACTTTAAGCTATAAGAACAATGTTAACGCCGGCACCGGTACCGTGACCATCACCGGTAAGGGAAGATATATCGGAAGCACGGTCAGAACCTTCACGATCTCGCCGTATAATATCGCAAACTGTACGATCACGCACGCGGCAGGCGTGACCTACACGGGCGGCTCGAAAACGCCGACAGTCACCGTGAAGCGCGGAACGACGACCTTGAAGAAAAACAGGGATTACACGGTCAGCTATACCGGAAATGTCAATGCGGGTGTTGCGACGATCACCGTCACCGGTAAGGGAAACTATACCGGCATCACGCAAAAGACCTTCAAGATCAATCCGAAGAATATCGCAAACTGTACGATCACCGTGCCGCAGGGCGTGGTTTATAACGGTGAGGCACAGACGCCGAAGGTCACCGTGAAAAACGGGACGAAGACACTGAAAAGAGGTACGGATTACAGCTTAAAATATACAAACAATATCAACCCGGGCACTGCGACCGTAACGGTTACCGGTAAGGGGAATTTTACGGGCAGTGTCGCAAAGACCTTTAAGATCGTCAGCATCCAAAAGGATATCTCTGAGGTGTCGCTCACGATCTCGGGGACCTATGTCTACAGCGGGGATACTCAGAACGCAACCTTGAAGCTGAAGGACGGAAGCTACACCCTGAAGAAAAACACGGATTACACCGTAAAATATAAGAACAATGTCAATGCCGGAAACGCCGTTGTGACGATCACCGGAATCGGCAATTATACCGGTAGCAGGGTGAAGACCTATAAGATCAACCCGAAGAATCTGGCGGCGTGCACGGTCAAGGCACCGACTCAGATGACCTATACAGGTAAAGCCTTAAAGCCGAAGGTCACCGTGAAAAACGGAACGACGACTCTGGTGAAAAATACGGATTATACGGTGACCTACACAAACAACGTGAAGGTGGGAACCGGAACCGTCACGGTTACCGGCAACGGCAATTATACGGGAACGGTTGCCAAGAAGTTTAAGATCGTGAAGGCTGCTTCGAAGCTTCGGATGGAGGATTGCACGGTGTCCGTGCCGGAGACCGTCGAATATACGGGCGTTCCCGCAACGCCGATCGTCACGGTCAAGGACAGCGGGACGACGCTTACGGAGGGCACGGATTATACGCTGAGCTTCCTGGATAACGAAGAACCGGGCAAGGCTACGGTGCTTGTCACGGGGACCGGAAAATATGCCGGTACCGTGATGAAGACCTTCATGATCACGCCGCAGTCGAGCGAGTTTGAATACCAGATCGTGGGAAACGATTATGTGATCGTGACCGGTTATACGGGAGAGTATGCAAGGATTGGGATCCCGCAAAAGATCGCAGGTCTGCCGGTTAAGGAGATCGGTGCGAGGGAAACGGGCGATAACGGCTTTTTCGGCTGCACGGGCGTTATTGTGCCAACCGGGGTCACCACGATCGATCCGAGCGCATTTTTCGGATATGATGATCTGACGGATGTCACGCTGCCGAAGACGGTTTCCTCGATCGGCGAGAACGCATTTTGCTACAGCGGCATCAGGGAAATGACGGTCCCGGCCGACGTGAAGACGATCGAGAAAAATACATTTTGCTACAGTGAACTCGAGAGCATCAAGCTGCAGAGCGGGTTGACCGAGATTGATGAAAACGCATTTTGGGGTTGTGAGAATTTGGAGAATGTCACGCTTCCGGCCGGCTTAAAGTCGATCGGGACGGGTGCTTTCGCAGGCTGTGTATCTCTTGAAAAGATCACGATCCCGAGCAGTGTGACAAGCATCGGTAAGGACGCTTTCAAGAATTGCTATGACCTTGTCGTGTACTGCTATCAGGGGTCCGAGGCAGAAGCGTATTGTAAGGAAAACAATATTCCGTACAAGCTTTTGTCGGTGAACCAGAGCCTGTCGGGATGTACCATAACCATTCCCGCATCCTGCGTGTATACGGGTTCGGAGATCTGCCCGGCCGTGACCGTGAAGAAGGGAAGCATCACCCTGAAGAAGGGTGTGGATTACACGGTAGCCTATTCGAAGAATGTGAATGTCGGGACTGCCGTGGTGACGCTTGCCGGAAAAGGAAACTACAACGGTACTGTGAAGCGGAACTTCAAGATCCTGCCGAAGGCTACGAAGATCACAAAGGTTTCGTCAAAGAAAAAGGAGATCACCGTTACCTGGGCAACGCTTAGGGCAAAGATGAAGACCTCCCGCGTAACCGGTTATCAGTTCCAGTACAGCACGAGCAAGAGCTTTGTGACCGCAAAAACGGTTGTTGCAAAGGACTATACAAAAGACAGTAAGACCATCAAAAATCTGACCTCCGGAAAGACTTATTACGTACGGGTTCGCTCGTTTATGAAGGTCGGCGGTGTTCACTATTTCTCCAAGTGGAGCGAGGTGAAAACTGTGAAGGTGAAATAGAAAAAGATGCTTTCAAAAAAGCGACGCGTATGGTATAATATCCTCGTATCCGGCGGACAGAGAATCATCACCGGATATAGTACAACCTTAAAGGAGTGGGGCATATGAACTATATTATCAGCGGAAAAAATATTGAAGTAACGGAGGGTTTAAAATCTGCGATTTATGACAAGCTCGGAAGACTTGAAAAGTTCTTTGCCGATGATACGGATGTACAGGTTACATTCTCGGTAGAAAAGGAACGTCAGAAGATAGAGGTTACGATTCCGATGAAAGGACATATCATCCGCGCGGAGCAGTCCAGCGATGACATGTATGTTTCCATAGATCTGGTGGTTGAGGTGATCGAGCGCCAGGTAACCCGTTATAAGAAGAAGATCACGGATAAGGAGCAGAATAAGGCTTATATCCAGAAGGGCTTCTTCGAGGAGGACGATGCGGACGATGATGAAGAGGTTAAGATCATCCGCAGCAAGAAGTTCCCGGTAAAGCCCATGTATCCCGAGGATGCATGCGTACAGATGGAGCTTCTCGGCCACAGCTTCTACGTGTTCAGAAATGCGGAGACCGACGAGGTCAATGTGGTATACAAGAGAAAAGGAAATACATACGGTTTGATAGAGCCGGAGTTCTAAAACGAAGAGCTTTGCGGGAGAATGAAAATTCTCCCGCTTTTTTTCTTGACAAAACAAAAACACGTGCTATAATAAAAACAACATATGAACAATTATTCATATGTGAGCAGAATGAAAGGAGAACTTGACATATGAAAAAGACGTACAAGATCGAGGTGGACTGCGCAAACTGCGCGAACAAGATGGAGGAGGCCGCAAAGAAGACAGCAGGCATAAAGGATGCGGTGGTGAACTTCATGGCACTCAAGATGAATGTGGAATTTGAAGAGGGCGCGGATGTGAAGGCCGTGATGAAGGACGTGCTGAAGAACTGCAAAAAGGTCGAGGATGACTGCGAGATCTACTTATAAATAAGAAAACTATGACAAAGAAACAGAAGAAGAATTTAATACGGATCATCATCGCGGCGGTCATGGTCGTGACGCTGCACTTCCTTCCGGTGGAAGGATGGCTGCGATTCGTGCTCTATATGATCCCCTATCTAATCGTAGGGTATGATATACTGAAGAAGGCCGGCAAGGGTATCATCAACCGACAGGTGTTTGACGAAAACTTCCTGATGGCGCTTGCAACCCTCGGTGCTATTGCGGTAGCGCTCACCGGGCGCGGCGATTACGACGAGGCGGTCGCCGTGATGCTGTTTTACCAGATCGGCGAGCTGTTCCAGAGCTACGCGGTCGGAAAGAGCCGCAGAAATATCAGTGACCTGATGGATATCCGCCCGGATTACGCAAACATCGAGAAGGATGGAAAGCTGGAACAGGTGGATCCCGATGAGGTGGAGATCGGCAGCATCATCGTGGTTCAGACCGGAGAAAAGATCCCCATCGACGGCGTTGTGACGGAGGGAAGCGCAAGCCTGGATACCGCGGCCTTAACCGGAGAGAGTGTTCCGCGCAGAGTTTCCGAGGGCGACAGCGTGGTGAGCGGCTGTATCAACATGAGCGGCCTCATCAAGGTCCGTACGGAAAAGGAATTCGGCGAGTCCACGGTGTCTAAAGTGTTGGACATGGTGGAAAACGCAAGCTCGAAAAAGTCCCGTTCCGAAAACTTCATCTCGCGCTTTGCGAGAGTTTATACACCTGCGGTATGCATCGGCGCTTTGGCGCTTGCGGTCCTCGGACCTGTGATCAGACTCTTGATGGGTCTTTCGCCTGATGTTTCCGACTGGGTATACCGGGCGCTCACCTTCCTGGTGATCAGCTGCCCCTGTGCGCTGGTGATCAGCATCCCGCTCTCGTTCTTTGCGGGGATCGGCGGCGCAAGCCGCGAGGGCGTGCTGGTAAAGGGCTCCAACTATCTCGAAGCACTTGCCAAGACCGCCGTGTGCGTGTTTGACAAGACCGGAACCATGACCAAGGGTGTGTTTGAGGTGTGCGGCATCCATCACAGCGTGATGGAAAACGACGAGCTCTTAAAATATGCGGCTTATGCGGAGTGTGCCTCTTCCCATCCGATCAGCAAGAGCCTGAAGGATGCCTACGGAAAGGAGATCGACCGCGCAAAGGTGTCCGAGATCGAGGAGATCGGCGGACACGGAGTATCGGCTTTAGTAGACGGAAAACGTGTGCTCGCGGGCAATGAGAAGCTGATGCGGCGCGAGCAGATCGCCTACCGCAGCTGCCACAGCGTGGGAACCATCGTGCACGTGGCGATCGACGGGGCCTATATGGGACACATCGTCATCTCGGATGTATTAAAGCCGGAGGCGAAAAAGGCAGTCATGACATTGCCCTCCATCGGCGTGAAAAAGACAGTCATGCTGACCGGAGACGCGGAGTCCGTGGCGAGGCAGGTGGCGGAGGAACTCGGTGCGACCGCTTACTACGCGGAGCTTTTGCCCCAGGATAAGGTGGACCGGGTGGAGGAGCTGCTTGCCGAAAAAGGCGAAAACGAGACCCTGGCCTTTGTGGGTGACGGGATCAACGATGCGCCGGTATTATCCCGGGCGGATGTCGGGATCGCCATGGGAAGCCTCGGCTCGGATGCGGCTATCGAGGCTGCGGACGTGGTGCTGATGGATGACAACCCGCTGAAGCTGGTGAAGGCGATCAAGATCGCGAGAAAGTGTATCCGCATCGTTTATGAGAATATTTGGTTTGCCATCGGCGTAAAGCTTGTGTGCCTCCTGCTCGGAGCACTGGGCATCGCATCCATGTGGCTTGCGATCTTTGCGGATGTCGGTGTGATGGTGATCGCGGTATTAAATGCGATCCGGGCGTTATTTGTAAGGAGATTATAGTTATGGAGAAGGAAAGAATTGATGACCTTGCGGAGCTGTTCAAGGTGTTCGGGGATTATACCAGATTGCGCGTGATGCTGGAGCTTCTTGAAAAGGAACTCTGTGTGGGGGATCTTGCGGAGACCCTTGAAATGACACAGTCGGCGATCTCGCATCAGCTGCGCATTTTGAAGCAGAATAAGCTGGTGAAGTCTCGCCGGGAGGGAAAGTCGATCTTTTATTCCCTTGCGGATGATCATGTGCGAACGATCATCGGGCAGGGCAGAGAACATATTGAAGAAGATGACTAAGCCGTAAACGGCTTAGTCATCTCTTTACATGCCTGCTATTTTGTATTAAAATACTCATATCTATGTGCAAAAGCACAAGATAGGAAGAGATTTATAGTACGTATGGCGGCAGATATCGGAATGATCAATGAAATAGTGGAAGAGCACGGCGCCAGGATCCAGAACCTGAAGCGGTACTATCCCTTTTTTGTGCTCTCGCAGACCGCACTTGACAAGTTTAAGGACGGGCGGTTTGCGAGCTTGGACATGGGATATATCACGATGGCATCCCTGCGCTTTTTTATTCATGAAAACAGCTTCCGCGAAAAGGATGTGACCTACGAGGAGTATTCCGATTTCCTGACTACATTATTAGACAGAGATTTCGATATCGTGGCCGACGCATCGGAAAAGCGGGAGCTGGTATCTTATATTTTCGATAAGCTGAAAAACGACGGACGTGCGTTTGAATTTTCGTTTTACGACCCGAAGGACAGAAAACAGAAGAAATGCCGTGTGCGGCTTTTGGAGAGCCGGATCGAGGAAGGACAGGTCCGCTACAGCATTACGCCGGAGGCGATCGAGTTTTACCTGGATACCAAGGAGATCAAGGAGGAAAGCCGGATCACCGTGGCGCAGGTGCTGCTTGAGAAGATGATCCGCGCGGACAATTTCAAGGGCGGTATTGAGGTGGTGCGCCGCATCAACGCGGAGGTGCGCGACCTGATGGCAAAAAAGGAACAGGTGGTGCGGTTACTCTCCGCGGATGTTTTCGAGGGCGAACGGGCCTACGAGGATTTTATGAACACCGGCGCGCGCTGGTTTACGGAGGAGGCAAAGTCCTTTGCCAAGAACAAGGCCTTGGTGGACAAGGCGGTGGAGAAGGCCGGAAAGAGCTCGGTGGATACCGGAGCCTCGGCGAGCAAGGTTCTGCGCGAGGTGAGCGAGCTTGAGACGGAGCTTAAGAAAACGATCTACAATCACAGCCGCCTGATCGAAGAATCCATGGAGCTTGCGGCGACCTGCGACCGGATCATCGGGCAGGCAAAGCTGACAAGACTCAGGCCGGTGTTTGACTTTTCAAAGGCGCTTTCCGACATCATGGAAAAGGATGCACCGGAGCTGATGTCGCATATTTTACTCCCGCTGTTTTTACCGAAGGTGGAGAGAAGCTGGCCGCTTTTTTCCATCGACAATATGCTCTCTTTAAAGAGCCAGGATACGGACACCGGCGGGAAGGTGGAGAAAAAGGAGCTCGATCCGGATTTCAAATACGAGGATGAGCTATTGGAGGAGCAAATCGCAAAGAACTGTGCACGCATGTTTCGCGAGCTTTTGGATCAGCTTGAGAAGTGGAACAAGCTTTCGTTAAAGGAATACAACGGTATTTTGGAGATCAAGTTCGGCAAGGAGATCTACGCAAACCGCGATTATTACGCATATCTGGTACATCTTGCGGGCAAGCGCTCGTACGATGTGGGAAAGCTCCTTAAAAAGCAGGACACGCTTTTGGAGGAGATGGTGGCG
>CACZPL010000081.1 GCA_902783015.1 uncultured Lachnospiraceae bacterium | reverse complement strand
GAAACGGATCTGTCACACGAGCGGAGCGTTATCTTCGCACATTTTCTCCGGTATGAAGAGCCGCATCTACGGCTATTCGATCCATCCTATATATGCGACAAACGATAAATATTCGTCGTATGAAAATTTCCGAAACAGTTATATCACGATTGAAGGCGACCATGCTTATGTACGGGATTTTGTCCTGATGTTTGAAAAGCTCGGCCATACTTGCCGGATCATTTCCGCAGAGGATAAAATACGTTATCACGCTTCCTGCGTGATGGCGAGCAATCTGGTGATCGGCCTGTACAAGCTCGCAACGGATAATCTGACACAGTGCGGATTCTCCCTTAAAGATGCGGAACAGGCTTTGAAACCTCTGTTTCAAAACAATGCGGAAAACCTGCTTCATTACGGTATGGAGGATGCGCTGACGGGGCCTGTGGCAAGAGGCGACACCGGAACCGTAAAAAAGCATTTGGAGGTGCTTGAGGGCACGTCACTTGAGGCTTATAAAGCATTGACGCAGGCACTTGTCGACTTAAAACATGAAGAGGATTTATGGGAAAAGGAGGGTGTGCTATGAAGAAGACAGTCACAACATTTGCAAAGGCAAAGGCTGAAGGTGAAAAGATCACCATGTTAACCGCCTATGATTACTCTACCGCAAAGCTTCTGGATGAGGCGGGGGTGGATTCCATCCTTGTAGGAGATTCGCTCGGTAATGTGATGCTCGGTTATGAGGACACACTTTCCGTTACCGTAGAGGATATGATCCACCATTGCGCGGCAGTGGCAAGAGGTGCAAAGGAGGCGCTGGTGGTTTGCGATATGCCCTTTATGTCATATCAGACCTCGGTGTATGATGCCGTTGTCAATGCAGGCCGGCTGATGAAGGAAGGACGCGCGCAGGCAGTCAAGCTGGAAGGCGGCGTGGAGGTGGCAGACAGGATCAAGGCGATCACGGATTGCGGGATCCCGGTAGTTGCCCATATCGGACTGACTCCGCAGAGCATCAATGCTTTCGGCGGGTTTAAGGTACAGGGAAAGAGTGAGGCACAGGCAAAGAAGTTTGTGGAGGATGCGCAGGCAGTTCAGGATGCGGGGGCTTTTGCGGTAACCTTCGAATGTGTGCCGGAGAAGCTTGCAACCCTGGTGACAAAGAAGCTTGCCATTCCGACCATCGGGATCGGTGCCGGCGCGGGCTGTGACGGGCAGGTGCTCGTGTACGCGGATGCGCTCGGGATGTTCTCCGATTTCACACCGAAGTTTGTGAAGCGTTTCGGCAATATCGGAGAAGCTATGAAGGAAGCGGTGCGCGGATATATCACCGAGGTAAAGGACGGGACGTATCCGACGCTTGAACATACATATAAGATAGATGACGAAGTAATCGACAAGTTATATTAGGAGGGGAAAAATGAAGATAGTAAAGACTATACAAGAAGTGAGAAATGAAGTAAAATCATGGAGAAAGGAAGGGCTGACCGTAGGTCTGGTGCCCACCATGGGGTACCTGCACGAGGGCCACAAGAGCCTGATCGATCGTGCCGTATCCGAGTGTGACCGCGTTGTTGTTTCGGATTTCGTAAACCCCATGCAGTTCGGCCCGACGGAGGATCTGGCGAGCTATCCGCGTGATATCGATGCGGATGCAAAGCTCTGCGAGGCTGCCGGCGCAAACCTCATCTTTCATCCGGAACCGGAGGAGATGTACAAGGACGGCTTTTGCTCCTTTGTGGATATGACAGGGCTTACCAATGCGCTCTGCGGACTCTCCAGACCGGTACACTTCCGCGGCGTGTGCACCGTAGTGTCTAAACTGTTTAACATCGTACAGCCCGACAAAGCCTATTTCGGCGAGAAGGATGCACAGCAGCTTGCCGTAGTGAAACGTATGGTGAAGGACCTGAACATGCCGCTCGAGATCGTGGGCTGCCCCATCATCCGTGAGGCGGACGGTCTTGCAAAGAGCTCACGCAACACCTACCTCTCCGAGGAAGGCCGCAAGCAGGCCGTGATCCTCTCAAAGTCGATCTTCCTCGGCAAAAAGATGGTAGAGGACGGCGAGCGCGATCCCGAGAAGGTCAAAAAAGCAATGCGCGACCTGATCGAAACCCAGCCGATGGCAAAGATCGACTACGTCGAGATCGTCGACAACACCACCATGCAGAGCATCGAAAAGATCGAAGGCGAGATCCTCTGTGCCATCGCAGTCAAGATCGGCGACGAGGCAAGGCTGATAGATAATTTTATTCTTAAAATATGATAAAAGACTTAATATGGTTTATTGGAATACAGCGACGAAACATAACAGTTCCCTAAGCAGGGGCGTTGAGCACGCCGGCACTTAACGAGTACGAGCTTTGCGAAGTACGAGTTTAGTACCGTTGCGTGTGAACCGCAGCGAGAGGAGGAGCCATCATGCGAAGCATGATTTGGAATGGCTCCGACGACTGGTCAGCGACCGAAGGTCGGTGACGCTACTATGCGACCAGCGTGGAAACCTGTTATGTTGAAGTCGCGTCGCTTTGGAGGGTAATAATAAATGTTATTAAATATTTTGAAAGGAAAGATTCACCGCTGCAAGGTCACCCAGGCCGAGCTCGACTACGTTGGTTCCATCACGATCGATACCGATCTGATGCGCGCCTCCGGCATCCTGGAATACGAGCGCGTCGTGATCGCCGACATCGAAAACGGCAACCGCTTCGACACCTACGTGATCGCCGGCGAACCCGGCTCCGGCATGATCTGCTTAAACGGGGCTGCCGCAAAGCAGGTGAACGTGGGAGATAAGGTGATCATCATGTGCTACGCGCAGATGACACCGGAGGAGTACAGGGACTTCAATCCGCAGGTGGTATTTGTGGACGAGGCAAACAAAATCACCCGTGTGACAAGCTATGAAAAGCACGGGTTACTGGAAGATATGGATCGGTTATAATTTGAGATGAAGTATTATACTGATATCGGAGGAAACACTATGCTGACGGGAAAGAAAATCGTACTCGGCATCTCGGGCGGGATCGCCGCCTACAAGATGGCGAATGTTGCCAGCATGCTGGTAAAGCTGAATGCGGATGTGCACGTGGTGATGACAAAAAACGCCACGCATTTCATCACGCCGGAAACCTTTGAAACACTGACCGCAAACCACGTGTTCACGGATGTGTTTGACGAGAGCGGGTCCATGCATGTGCCTCATGTGACTTTAGGAACCGAGGCGGACTGTATCCTGATCGCACCTGCTTCTGCGGATGTTTTGGGCAAGCTGGCGCACGGGATCGCCGATGACATGCTGACAACGACGGTGCTTCCTGCAAGATGCCCCATGCTCATTTCGCCATCTATGAATGTGAATATGTACGAGAATAAGATCGTGCAGAACAATATGCAGATTCTGCGTGAATACGGTTACGAGGTGATCGAGGCGGACACGGGATTTTTGGCCTGCCGCGTGGAGGGAAAGGGCAAGCTCCCGAAGGAGAGCGACCTGGTGGAATATATCCTGCGCGCCTGCGCAAAGGAAAAGGATCTTGCCGGAAAGAAGGTCCTGGTCACGGCAGGTGCCACGAAGGAAGCCATCGATCCCGTCAGATACATTACCAACCATTCCACGGGAAAGATGGGCTATGCCATCGCGAGGATGGCCATGCTGCGCGGCGCGGAGGTAACGCTTGTTTGCGGAGACACTGCGATTGACGATCCCCTGTTTGTCGATGTGGTGCATATAAAGTCCGCAAAGGAAATGTACGATGCGGTGACAAGCCGCGCGGCGGAGCAGGACATCATCATCAAGGCGGCAGCCGTGGCTGACTACAGGCCGGCAGAGGTCGCTGATCAGAAGATGAAGAAGAAGGATGACAACCTGTCTATCGCATTAGAAAGAACGGACGATATCCTCGCATATCTGGGCGCACATAAAAAAGACGGACAGTTCCTGTGCGGATTCTCCATGGAGACCGAGAATCTGATCGAAAACTCCCGTGCAAAGCTTGAGAAAAAGAATCTGGATATGATCTGCGCGAACAGTCTGCGGGTTGCGGGTGCGGGGTTTGGCACGGATACCAATATCGTGACCCTGATCACGAAGGAAAACACGACAGAGCTTCCGATCATGAGCAAAGAGGCTGTGGCGGACGAGATATTAAATCATATCGCAGAGTGATGACTTCACGGGAGGACCGATACAATGAGTGCTGATCCGAGAGATGTCAGACACGACAAATATGTGGAGATGGCGCGCGAATTCTATGCCAAGCGGTCTGCAGGTTATGACCAGGCGATGGAGAAGCGGGAACGGCTTGTGACGAAGAATGAAGCGCGTCAGGAACAGCTCAGAAGATACTACAACGATAAGAAGATCAGAGACGCAAACAGGCTGAAGAGAATAGAAGCAGACAGGCAGAGTGCCGGGTTTTACAGAAACTTAAAACGCGGCATTCTGCTTTTTGTGTTGATCGGTATATTAGTTGTTATGATCGAGATCGTGATCCCGGGCAGCAAGATGAAAAAATGCGGTGTGATCGACGACACCCCGATCAGTGAGCGCGTATACGGCAAGGAAGAGAAAAAAGATGCCGAGGAGCTGAGCGAAGAGCAGATTCTTTGGAAGCTTCTGACGGAGCACTTCGGCGGCAACAAGACGGCCGTGCTCGGCGTGATGTGTAACCTGAAAGCAGAGTCGCGCTTTGAGGCGGGAAACCTGGAGGATTATAACAATGAACTCTGGGAGATCGACGATCATTCTTATACCGAGGGTGTGAACAGAAGGACCATCGACAAAAAGGATTTCCTTGAGTCGAGAAACCGGAATGACACAAACGGATACTACAACGATTACGATCAATGGGTGAATACGGATGGCGGTTACGGTTACGCCCAGTACACGGCTTATGAGAATAAGGAGGCCCTGTACCAGTATGCGGAGCATTGGTTCGGGCCGGGCGGCGAAGGGGAAGGAGAACCCTTCGATATCGGAGATCCGAACATGCAGGCGCATTATATCGTGGAGCTGTTAACGACAGACCAGTACAGCGATATGGATGCAAGGATCCGCAGTGCGGAGTCGGTGGTCGATGCCTGCTATATCTGGTTGAAGTATTACGAAAAACCGTATGATCCGTACAGCGATGACTATTATACCCTGGCGTTCGATCGCGCCGCATTCGCCGACGAGATCGAGCAGTCGGTGAGAGACGGCGGGCAGAAGGAGAACACGGAGAATACGGAGAGTACGACAGAGGAATGGTAAGAACTATGGTGCAAATGAACGGAACGAATAAAAAGAAAACCCGGATCGGCCTCCTGGTGCTGATGCTTGCCGTGCTCGTGACACTGCCGCTTTGCGGATGCAAAAAGAAAAAGCATGCGCCGGAGCAAATGCTTGATTTTCAAGATAAGACCTATACGCTGGGTGTTGTAGACGGCTTTATCTTCAGTGATACGGTGGAACGCACACTTCCTGCGGCAAATGTAAAACATTTTAAGTCGAGAGAGGATGTCTACCGGGCCTTAAATGCAAAAGCAATCGACGGTGTGGTGGATGATGAGCCCATCATTCGCGCAATCTTAAGATCGTCGGATGAAGTCGCGCTGTTGGACGGATACTTAGAGCCGGCGGAGTATGCCTTCGCGTTTCCGAAGGATGAGGACGGAGAAAAACACAGCGCGGAGTTTTCTGCCTTTGTGGAGGACATGAAAGCGAGCGGGGAGCTCGCAAAGCTCGATGAAAAATGGTTCGGCAGTGCCACGGATAACAAAACCGGTATCGATCCGGATACCGTTTCCGGCGAAAACGGAGAGATCATCTTTGCTTTTGAGGACAGCTGTGTGCCGTTTGCATATTATTCGGCAGGAAAACCGGTGGGGTATGATATTGACCTCGCCATTGCCTTCTGTATGAAATACGGATATAAGCCCGTATTTAAGAAGGTGGAGTTTACGGAAATGATGAACGGCGTAGCGACCGGAATCTATGACGCGGGTTGCGGTGCCATCACGGTGACGGAGGATCGAAAGAAAGAGCATTATTTCGCGACTGCGGATTATACGGGTGGTGTCAGTATCTGTGTATCGACGAGAGAGGACAGCAACTCCGTGGGGATGTTTGCCGCTTTCAGACACAGCTTTGAGAAGGCATTTGTTGAAGGAGATCGTTACCGGCTGTTTTTCAGGGGAATCGGTGTCACGCTTTTGATCACCTTTTTGGCTGTTGTCTTGGGCGCTCCCTTCGGCTTCATTCTCTATATTATGAGTAAGCGGGCATATCTTGCGTTCCGCGGGATTGCGAAGTTCATAGCGTGGGTCCTCCACGGAATACCGGTGATCATGCTGGTCATGGCTTTATACTACACCTACTACAAGGATCTTGTGACGGGCGGTATCATCGCGGCAGTGATCGGCTTCATGCTGATGTTTGCCGAGTTCATATACAGGACGATCCGTAAATACGCGCAAACCTGCAATGACGGAAAGACGGAGAAAGACTATTATCTGCTTGCCATAGACAGCAAAGAGTTTTTTAAAACGATCTACAGGCAGCACGGCGCAAGCCTGATCGAGGACGTATGCGAGGGGATCATCACTGTCCTTAAGACAACCTCGGTGGTCGGGTATATCGCCGTGTACGATATGACAAAGGTCTTTGAGACCATCAGGGATGAGAGCTACGAGGTGGGCGTGCCGATGATGATCACGACGCTTGTGTATTTCCTGTTCATCTGCCTGATCTCCGGGCTGTTTAAACTGCGTGCGAGAAGCGCCCGACGCAAACAGAAAGAAGTAGAATTTAAGTCTGAAAAGTGATATAATAATAGGCAGTTTTGATAAGGAGGTTTCTTATGGATCAGTACAAAGCAGAATTCATAGAATTCATGATCGATTGTAACGTTCTTAAGTTCGGAGATTTCACCACAAAGAGCGGAAGAAAAACCCCGTTTTTCGTAAATACCGGTTTTTACCGTACGGGAAAGCAGCTCGCAAGACTCGGCGCCTACTATGCCGAGGCGATCAATGCGAAGTTCGGCTTTGATTTTGACGTGCTGTTCGGACCGGCCTACAAGGGTATTCCGCTTTCGGTTGCCACTACCATGGCCATTGCGGACAAGTACGATGCGGACATTAAATATTGCTCCAACAGAAAAGAGATCAAGGATCACGGAGACAAGGGCATCCTGCTCGGCAGTCCCATCACCGATGGCGATAAGGTCGTGATCATTGAGGATGTAACGACAGCCGGAACATCGATCCAGGAGACACTTCCCATTGTGAAGGCTCAGGGCAATGTGGATGTTCTCGGACTTGTTGTCTCCGTGGACCGTATGGAGCGCGGACAGGGCGAAAAGAGCGCGCTGGCCGAGATCGAGGAAACCTACGGATTAAAGACCACGGCCATCGTGACCATGGCGGAGGTTGTGGAGCATCTGTACAATAAGCCTTATAAGGGACAGGTGATCATCGATGATGCGCTTAAGAGCGCGATCGATGCATATTATGAGCAGTACGGAGTTAAATAGGGAGGTAATAAAATGGAAAAATTATATCACAAGCTGAATCAGGTAGGCATCAGCTGCCTCGTATTCGGGATTATCACTATCATCTTCGGCATCGGTGTCGGTGTGGTGAACATCATCAACGGCGCGCGTATGCTGGGCGGTAAGAGAGAGATCATGTTCTGATGGCAGAGTATATAACGACCTATACCGGCGTTGATTTTTATCCGCTTGTGCCGGTGAAGGATGATATCAGGATCGAGGATATCGCGCATTCACTGTCGCTTCTTTGTCGCGCAAACGGCCACTATGCCGATTTCTACAGCGTGGCTGCGCACTGCATCAACTGCTATCAGGAGGCCTGTGCCCGCACGGAGACGCCTCGTGTGAAGCTTGCATGCCTTTTGCACGATGCGGCAGAGGCTTATATTTCGGATATCCCGCGGCCGGTGAAGCTCGATATGCCGGGGGTAGAGGAGATCGAAGATCGCCTTTTAAACGCGATCTATGAGAAGTTTCTCGGTTCCGCACTCACGGACTACGAGCAGCAGATCGTGAAGATCATCGATGACGCGATGCTCTATTATGAGTTTTATGAGTATAAGGGTGTGAAGCTGATAGAGGAGTTCCCCTATGTTGCCGCAACGCCGCTCTTTTATGACGATACGCCGGCACACGTGGAGCGGGAGTATCTGGAGATCTTTCGGAGCATAGATATAAGCTCCCAGACGGACCCGAAGGAATATGACGTGAAGCTGCGCCTGAAGGGAACAACCGAAGAAAAGACGACGTTTTCGCTTCGCGAAGAAATATGAAAATGAAATGAGAGGAATGGATTATGGACAAAAAATCGTTGCTTAAGGTATTTGGCATTTCCCTGGCGAGTTCCGTTTGCGGCGGGCTGGTATACGCGTTGATCGAGAGTATGTGGGATAAGAAATCATTTACGGATGCTCTTTTTAAGCTGGACACCCTGATATTCGTCGTCGTGTTTTTTGTAGTGGAGTTTGTCATCTACTATAAAAAAGAAAAAAACACAGGTGGTAAGAATGAGTGAAAAACAAAAAATCGGATTAGTCCTTGAAGGTGGCGGCATGCGAGGCATGTACACGACAGCGGTTTTAGACAACCTTCTGGAATTCGGTGTTCATGTGGACGGTGTGATCGGTGTTTCCGCAGGGGCTATACACGGTGCATCCTACCTGTCGGCCCAGCTCGGCAGGAATGTCCGCTACAATTTAAAGTTCATAAATGACAAGCGATATATGAGCATCAGATCTCTTATCAAAACAGGAGATCTCTTTAACAAGGAATTCTGTTACGATACGATTCCGAACAAGCTCAATAAATTCGATTACGAGACCTTCCGCAAAAACGCGGAGGAAGTCCCGTTTTACGTTGTCTGTACGAATTTGGAGAGCGGAGAGGCGGAGTACATTCGTATCACGGATCTGGAGCAGGATATGGATTTCATGCGCGCCTCGGCCTCGCTTCCCCTGGTCTCCAATACCATCGAGAAGGACGGTATGAAGCTTTTGGACGGCGGTACGGCGGACAGCATCCCCGTGGACTTCATGAGGAGCATCGGTTACGAAAAGAACATCGTGGTCCTTACAAGACCCGAGGGCTATACCAAAAAGCCGGACAAGACCATAAAGCTGATGGAGCATAAGTACAAAGAGTATCCGCTTTATCTGGAGACGAGCCGAAAGCGGTATGAAATGTACAACGAGACCCTGCGGAAGCTTGAAGCCTACGAAAAGGACGGAAGTGTCCTGGTGATCCGTCCGTCCCGCGAGTTTAAGATCAGCCGCACGGAAAAGAACGTGGATAAGCTGAAATATCTGTATAAGATGGGACGTTACGATACCCGTCGCAAGATACAGGAGATCATTGAATATATCGGTTGACAAAGGTGCCCTTCCATGCTATGGTAAGGGCACTCTCTATTGAATGCAAAAAGCATATTCTTTCTTTCGTGCTCCGACACATTTTCTACGGAGGCGATTCAAATGAAAACATATAAACTATATGCGCTTATTTTTGCGCTCATTTTTTCCTGCGCGGGTGTGAAGGATGGGAATACTGCAAAGGACCCGGCTGCGCAGGAGATCATGCGGGAAGACATGATCGGCACACCGTCCGGCCTCTGTGCGAGGACGCTGCAGGTCACCCTTTCCGGGGAGACGCTCTGCCATGTCGAGTCCGAGGTGACAAGCGAGGGCCGAAACGAAGGCTTTCGGATGGTCTACGAAAAAAAGCCCATTACGGGCGCAAGGTTCACCATTGAACAGCTGACCGGCGGAAAGCTTGTGATGACGGCGGAGACGGATGCTGAGGGGATTGCGAGCTTTACGGAGCTTGCGCCCGGCACTTACCTTGTGACACAGGTGAGCTCCGACCGTGAGCATATGGTCGACAGGGAATCCCGGGAGATAGAGCTTTTGCCGGGGGATGAGAATACTCCGCCCGTAACGCTTGAGATTGAAAACAGTGCTACATCCGCAGACATCTATATCGATGCGCAGGATGAGGCGCGGGAGACAGATGAGATAAAGCGTTTTGGTATTTACGCGGGAGAGGATATCAGGAATGAAGCGGGGATATTGCTGATCCCTGCAGGATATCTGGTGAAAAACTTAGAGACGGACCGACAGGGGACAGCACAGCTTTCTCTGCCGCTGTTGCCGGGAAACTACTACATCCTGGCCGAGGGAAAAGAAGAGCGCCATGACTTTTCCGTATTGCCCGGAGAGGGCGGGAACATCGTCATGACGCTGACTGATCCTGTCGGATGGATGGAACATATCACGCTGGTTTATCGAAGACTTGCACGTTTTTTGAGCAGCTGAGAAAAGGCGTCCGCACTGATGGGCTTTGAGAAGAGATAGCCCTGCAGGGTATCGCAGAACTGCGCCTGCAGCACGGAGAGCTGGCTGACATCCTCGATACCCTCGGCAACCACGTGAATGTTCATCTGGTGTGCCAGGTCGATGATGGATTTTGCGACCAGCTGATTGCGCTCGCTCTCGTTGATGCCCTCGATAAAGGAACGGTCGATCTTTAAGGTATCGATCGGGATCTTCGTAAGGTAATTGAAGGAGGAATAACCGGTGCCGAAGTTGTCGATGGCAATGGAGGCACCGAGACCTCTGATCCGGTTGATCAGGTCTAAGGTGAGCTCGAAGTTTTCTTCCAGAAGTGCTTCCTTGATTTCAATCTCAAGGTAGTCGAGCTTCATGCCCGTGCGCTTCGGTACGGATCGGATCATGGAAACCAGATCGTCATCCAAAAGCTGTGCGGCCGAGATGTTGACCGAAACCTTTAAGGGGCCGATGCCCTCGTTGATGAGCTGCTGATTGAAGGAGCAGGCCTCCTCCAAAGCCCACTGGGACAGCTCCTTGATGGTGCCGTTTTCCTCCGCGATGGGGATGAACTCGTCCGGTGAGAGAAAACCGTGCTCGTCGGAATTGATACGCATCAGGGCCTCGAAGCCAGTGACCTCGCCGGTCTTGGAGTTTACCTGCGGCTGGTAGAGGAGATAGATCTCCTGGTTGCCGATCACGGTGGAAAGAGCATCGGAAACGTTGTTCTTTCGCACGATGGAATCCTCCATGTGGCTGTTGAAGAAACGGAAGCTGTTCTTTCCTGAGGTCTTCGCGTTGTACATGGCGATGTCCGCATTTTTGATCAATTCGTTTAAGGTCAGACCGTCCTGCGGGAACATGGCGATACCCACACTCATGGAGACATTGGCGGTCTCGCCGTTTAAGTCGAAGGGGCGGCGCACGATGTTTACAAGCTCGTCCGCAAAGACGGCTAAATCATCGCTGTCCTTGTAGTCACTCTTCATGAGCAGGAATTCATCTCCTCCGGTACGGGCCAGGATATCCGTGTCCGAAATGCAGGAGGTGAGCTGATTTGCCACATCGATCAGCAGAAGGTCGCCGTAGTCGTGACCTAAGGTGTCGTTGACATTCTTGAAGTTGTCGAGATCGATGAAGAAGATGGCATGATGCTCAAAGGGGCTGTTCTCCTCGTGAAAACGGTTGTAGGAGAACTCCATAAAGGCCAGACGGTTGTACAGTCCGGTCAGCGTGTCGTGGTAGGCCAGCTTCTCGATCTTTTTATAGTTGTCCTGCAGCTCGCGCTGCTGCGCCTCGATGGAACGCTTGGATTCGTCTAACTGTTTATAGTTACCCTCGATGATGTCCATCATGTCGTTGAACATGTTGGACAGATCTCCGAGTTCGTTTTCGATATTGAGGTCGGAGCGCTGTTCAAGCTTGCCGTCCCTGGCCTCTGCCATATTCTCCTTCAGTGAGATGATGGGCGCGGTGAAGCGGGAGGCGAACAGGCCGCCGAAGATGAAGGCCACGATCAGGATAGCCGCAAGTGAGATGGCCAAAGTCTGGGGCAGGGCGCGCAGCACCTGCTTGTACTGGGTGCCGTCCTGGTGGATGACATAGATCCAGTTGTAACGTGTGATCCGGGCGTAGCCGTAGATCTCATCCACGTGGTTGGAACCGGCCTGAATGTATCCGGAGTTAGTGCTCTTGCCCAGAAGAGAGAGCAGTTCTTCGGACTGTGCCGAATCCGCCGGAAAGCCCTTGGCCGAGAAGAGGTAATTGCCCTCGCCGTCGATGATGAAGGATTCCTCCGTGGCCGGCAGGAAGTTTCCGAAGTATGAGGAGGATACATTGGCACGGATCAGACCGATCACGCGCTCCTTCACGATGATCGGTGAGATCAGATCGATGCTTCCGTAATTCATGTTGATGTTGGAGGAGATCAGGATCTTGGTGCTTGTGATATCCTTGATCGAGGTGGTCATGTACTCCTCCCAGTCAGAGGCGTTGTCCGTCTCGTCGGAGCCGATGATAAAGTATCCGTTCACGTCATAGACGTAATAGGAGATGTGGCGTCCAGTATACGTGGAGGTGTCGGATAAAAGCTGTTTTGCGGAGAGATAGTAAGAGGAACCGTTGCCGGATGCCACGCCGTTGTAGTATTCAAGCGCAAGACCCTGAATGCTGTTTGCGTGGGAGAGACCTTCGATCTCGGCAATCTGCGCGTTTAACTCCGATTCGAAGCCGTTGGCGTAGTCTGTTGCCAGGATCTGGGCCGAATTTTTTGCAAGGTCCAGATATTTTTTTTGCGAAATAATGAATATAAAGACTGTCAGAAGGATCATGGGCAATGCGGCCATGAGAACCATAGACAGTCGAAGGGATTTTTTGATCGACATAATGTCACCTCTTGATGCTCTATCAACTATGACAATATTATATATAAATTCGAAGTCAAGTTCAATAAAAAATGTAATAAAGTTGATTTTTCAAATGGGTTTGTGTATAATCATTCTGTCTATTTATTTTAACTCGGAGGTTGCGATGTTCGGTGTGTATTTCGGAAAATATCTTACGGATATCGGCGTACTTACGCCCGATACCTACAGTGAGATCATAGAAAAATGCAGAAACAACCGAATCGAGGTCGGTGTGCTCGCAGTTAATGAGGGTATGCTGATCGATGCGCAGGCCAACGAGGTGAATTTTCTGCAGACCATGCATGATATGAAGTTCGGGGATATCGCTCTGTCCATGAATTATCTGACGGAGGAACAACTCGAGGAGCTGCTCAAAAAGCAGGGCAACGGATACCTCCAATTTGTGCAGTTGTTAACGGATGAGGGGATTCTGACCTTGGACGAGATTCAGGAGCATCTGAACAATTTCAGAAAAAACGAAAAACTGACGATCGCCGAGCTTGATGCCTTAAAGCGCGCGGATGTGGACATGGTCGTCAGTGCATATATCAAGAGTGCGAACGTATCGGATCTGGTAAAGGAGTATCTGTGTCTGCTTGGCAGAAACCTGATCCGTTTTGTGGATAATCGGGTGCGGTTCGAGGCCTGCAACATCACCGATTCCTACACGGCAAAGTGTATGATTTTGCAGGAGATGACGGGGGATACACGCATTCTCGCCGGTATTGCGGACACGGGGATCACCGTCGTGGCCGAGGAATACTGCGAGGAGGATTTTTATGAGATCGATGAGGACTGTCTGGATGCGGCGGGAGAGTTTTTAAACGTTACGAACGGGGAGTTTTTGACAAAGCTGTCCGCAAACGGCACGCATATGGATTTGAAGCTTCACGGAATGTATAATACGTACACGACGATCGAGGCAAAGGATATTTTGATCTTACCCTGCTATCTGTTTGGGGAGCGCATGGACATCATTGTCTGTGAAGGCGGCAGATGGGAGATAAATTAGGAGGCTAAGGGAATGGCTAGAGTATTGATTGTTGACGATTCGAGAACGTCAAGGAAGATTTTGAGAAAAGTGTTCGAGGAACTCGATTGTGAGATCTGCGGCGAGGCGAAAAACGGACAGGAAGGGTATGATCTCTACAAGGAGCTGCAACCCGATCTTGTGACCATGGATATCACCATGCCCGTCCTTGACGGGGTTTCCGCTCTGAAAATGATCAAGACGGATTTCCCGGAGGCCAAGGTGCTGATGGTATCTGCCGCGGGGCAGCAGAAAAACGTACTCGAGGCCATCAAGAGCGGTGCATCGGAGTTCATCTCGAAGCCGTTTAACGTTGAAGCAGTAAAACAAGCGCTGAACAGTATTTTGATCTGATTTTGCGCTTACAAATATAGGAGGATTTTATGAGCCAGGTTCGAAGAATTTATGTGGAAAAGAAGTCTGACTATGCCGTAAAGGCAAAGGAGCTTCAGGGACAGATCAAGGACTACTTGGGGATCAGAACTGATTCCGTAAGGGTCCTTGTTCGTTATGATGTGGAAGGTGTGTCGGATGCGACCTACGAGCGGGCAAAGGGAATCGTGTTCTCGGAGCCGCCGGTAGATGACATCTTCGAGGAGACACTTCCCGTGGGAGAGAAGGACAAGGTCTTTTCTATGGAGTATCTTCCGGGGCAGTTCGACCAGCGCGCGGATTCCGCAGAGCAATGTGTGAAGCTGCTTGCCGAGGATGAGGATCCGGTGATCCGTTCTGCCACGACCTATGTGATCGCGGGGGACATCTCGGATGCGGATCTTAAGAGCATTGAGGAGTACGTGGTAAACCCCGTTGACTCCCGTGTGACGGACGAGACCAAGCCCGATACGCTCGTAGTCAATTATGATGAACCGGCGGATGTCAAGATCTTTACCGGTTTTAAGGACATGGAGGAGGCACCGCTCAAGGAGCTCTATGATTCCTTATCCCTGGCCATGACCTTCAAGGATTTCCTTCATATTCAGAACTATTTCAAAAACGAGGAACAGCGCGATCCCTCCATGACGGAGATCCGCGTGCTCGATACTTACTGGTCCGACCATTGCCGTCATACCACGTTCTCCACGGAGCTGACCGATGTCTCCTTCGACGACGGCTATTACAAGGATCTCTTAAAGAACAGCTATGACAAGTACTATACAGCCATGAAGAAGATGTACGAGGGCAGGGATGACAAGTTTGTCTGCCTGATGGACATTGCGCTGATGGCCATGAAGGAGCTTCGCGCTGCCGGAAAGCTGAACGACATGGAGGTTTCCGATGAGATCAACGCCTGCTCCATCGTAGTTCCGGTCACAATCGACGGCAAGGAAGAGGAGTGGCTCATCTCCTTCAAAAACGAGACACACAATCACCCCACCGAGATCGAACCCTTCGGTGGTGCGGCAACCTGCTTGGGCGGCGCGATCCGCGATCCGCTATCGGGCAGAAGCTATGTATATCAGGCCATGCGTGTCACGGGTGCTGCGGACCCGACGGTCTCCTTAAAGGACACCATGCAGAGCAAGCTGCCCCAGAGAAAGATCGTCAAGGTGGCGGCAGCAGGTTATTCCTCCTACGGCAACCAGATCGGTCTTGCAACGGGACATGTGAACGAGGTGTACCATCCGGACTATGTGGCAAAGCGTATGGAGATCGGTGCCGTTATGGGCGCTGCGCCGAGACGCTGCGTAAAGAGATTAAATTCCGATCCCGGGGACATCATCATTTTGATGGGCGGTCGTACCGGACGTGACGGCTGCGGCGGGGCAACAGGCTCATCCAAGGCACATAACGTGAATTCCATCGAGACCTGCGGTGCGGAGGTGCAGAAGGGTAATCCGCCCACAGAGCGTAAATTACAGCGACTCTTCCGACGCGAGGAGGTTGCTTCACTTATCAAAAAGTGTAATGACTTCGGTGCGGGCGGCGTCAGTGTGGCGATCGGTGAGCTTGCAGACGGTTTAAAGGTGAATTTGGATCTGGTTCCGAAGAAGTATGCGGGCCTTGACGGTACGGAGCTTGCAATCTCCGAGTCCCAGGAGCGTATGGCGATCGTGGTGGATCCGAAGGATGTGGATCAGATGATGGCATATGCGAAGGAGGAAAACCTGGAGGCTGTTGCGGTTTCAACGGTGACCGAGGAACCGCGTCTCGTACTCACCTGGAGAGGAAAGGAGATCGTGAATCTTTCCCGTGCCTTCCTTGACACCAACGGTGCGCACCAGGAGACGGCCGTGAAGGTGGAGCTTCCGGATGCCGACCATAAGTATTTCGATGAGAAAAAGGATACTTCGGATATTAAGAAGCTTTGGCTCGATACGCTGTCAGACTTGAATGTCTGCTCTCAGAAGGGTCTGGTGGAGATGTTTGACTCCTCCATCGGCGCAGCCAGCGTGACCATGCCGTACGGCGGAAAGTATCAGCTTTCCCCGACGCAGACTATGATCGCGAAGCTTCCGCTGCTTTCCGGAAAGACGGATACCGTGACCATGATGAGCTACGGCTTCGATCCCTACCTTTCAAGCTGGAGCCCGTATCACGGCGCTGCCTATGCGGTTTTGACCTCGGTCGCAAAGATCGCGGCTTCGGGCGGTGACGTGTCAAAGATCCACCTGACCTTCCAGGAATACTTCGAACGCCTGGGTGTGGATCCCTACCGTTGGGGCAAACCCCTTGCGGCACTGCTCGGTGCTTACGAGGCACAGCTCGGACTCTCTCTTGCTTCCATCGGCGGCAAGGACTCCATGAGCGGAACCTTTAACGATATCGATGTTCCGCCCACATTGGTTTCCTTTGCGGTGGATGTGGCAAGCTACTTGAATGTGGTGACACCGGAATTAAAGAAGGCCGGAAACCTTCTTGTGAAATTCGATATCAAGCGCGACTCCTACGATATGCCGGATTACGCGGATGCGCTTGACAAGTACGACAGGCTGTTTAAGGCTATCACGAAAGGACTTGTGGAGTCCTCCTATGCGGTGGGCTTCGGCGGTATCATCGAGGCTGTATCCAAGATGGCCTTCGGTAATAAGCTCGGCGTGAGCCTTGACTGCAATGTAAAGCCGGAGGACCTTGTCGCAAAGGATTACGGTTCCGTGATCCTCGAGGTATCCGAGGACAATGTGGAAGCTCTCGGCATCCCCTGCACCGTGATCGGCCGCGTGACGGAGGAGAAGCAGTTCTCCGTATCAGGCACAATCATCTCCATGGATGAGGCGATCAAGGCCTGGACGGGCAAGCTCGAAAAGGTATTCCCCACATCCTCCGGGGTGGAGCAGAATGATAAGATTAACGATAACTTAAAGATAGAAAACGGTATTGTCACTTCTCCCGTTTACGACGGCGGCAACGTGCTCGTATGCAAGAACAAGGTGGCAAGACCCAAGGTGTTCATCCCGGTATTCCCGGGCACCAACTGCGAATAAGACAGTGCGAAGGCCTTTGAGCGCGCCGGCGCGGATGCGACCGTCATGGTATTTAAGAACCAGGATGCGCAGGATATCCGTGATTCTGTGGAGGCATTTACCAAGGCGATCGAGGAAAGCCAGATGATCATGTTCCCGGGCGGCTTCTCCGCAGGTGATGAGCCGGACGGCTCCGGCAAGTTCATTGCGGCAGCCTGCCGGAATGAGAAGATCAGCGAGGCCGTGATGAAGCTGCTCTATGAGAGAGACGGTTTGGCGCTGGGTATCTGCAACGGCTTCCAGGCTTTGATCAAGCTCGGTCTTGTGCCCTACGGCGAGATTCGCCCGCTGTCTGCGGATGCTCCGACTCTGACCATGAACTCCATCGGTCGTCACCAGTCCAAGATGGTCTACACGAAGATCGTGACCAACAAGAGCCCGTGGCTTTCCAAGGCGACCTTAGGCGGTGTGTATACCGTGCCGATCTCCCACGGAGAGGGACGCTTCGTGGCAAGCAGAGAGTGGATCGAAAAACTCTTTGCAAACGGTCAGGTTGCGACTCAGTATGTGGATATAAACGGTAATCCGACCATGGATGAGGATTACAATATCAACGGTTCCTACTATGCAATCGAGGGTATCACCAGTCCGGACGGAAGAGTGCTCGGCAAGATGGCCCATTCGGAGCGCCGTGATACAAGTGTTGCAGTGAACATTTTCGGAGATCAGGATCAGAAGATCTTTGAATCCGGTGTAGAGTATTTTAAATAAAGGGGGATAAACCATGAGTCCGATCACAATCACTTTGATCGTCGTTCTTGCGATCGTATTTCTGTTGCTCGGCTGGGGCGTCGCATGCTCCAACGGTATTAAGAGACTTGACTTAAAATGCAAGGAAGCCCTTGCGGATATCGATGTGGCACTGATGAAGCGCCACGATTCATTGACCAAGCTTGTGGATGTGGTAAAGGGTTATCAGAAGCATGAGATCGAAACCCTGACACAGATTACCGCCATGAGAGCCGGTATGGCCATGAACGAGAGAGTGAACGTCACAAAGCAGATGAACGATCTGATGGGCAGGATCAATTTGGTTGCGGAGAATTATCCAGAGCTTCGCTCCAACGCAAATTTCCGCCAGCTGCAGACCGCGATCATGGACACGGAGGAGCATCTGCAGGCTGCAAGACGGCTTTACAATTCCAATGTGAATCAGTACAACCAGAAGCTTGTCGTATTCCCCGACAGCATCATCGCCGGCATGATCGGCGCGCAGCAAAAGAGCTTCTTCGAGGTGCCTGAGGCGAACAAGCAGGATGTAAAGATGGACTTCTAGACTGACTGTCATCCTGAGGACGAAGTCCGAAGGATCCTGAGATAATTATGGGTATATACGAGACAATTCAACAACTTGAATCCATGCGGAAAAAACTGCTGATCACGAATTACGTCATGATCGGCAGTTTTGCATGTATGTTTATCATACCGCTTTTTTTGGTCGTGATCGCGCCGGGGACTCCGGGTGCACAGCCGATCCTTATGTTAGTGCTCATGGTTCCCATGATCATTTCGGTCAGAAGGCAGACTGATATCAAGGGAAAGTATAAGGAACTCTACAAGTCCACCTTTGTGCGGCAGGTGCTGCAGGATATCTTCGATAATGTGTACTATGACGGGAAGACCGGGTTTCCGAGCCAGCTCGTGAAGGATATGAGCCTTTGCAGGATGGGAAACCGTTTCGCCACCGAGGATTATCTGTCCGGCAGCTACAAGGGTGTGCGCTTTGAGCAGGCGGATGTGCGTGTGCAGTATCATACCTCCGGGAAAAACAGTCATACAACGACATACTTTGAGGGGCGCATGTTCATCTTCGATTATCCCTATAAAAAGGTGTTCTCCGTGCAGGTGTTCTCGGAGAATTTTCAGTATCGCTGCAAGAACCCTCTCGAATTTAAGACCAACAAGGTACATATGGAGAGTGAGGTGTTTAACAGGGAATTTGATGTCATGGCAGTGCAGGACGTAGATGCCTTTTATGTGCTGACTCCGCAGATGCTCGAAAAGATCACCCTGATCAGAAACAGGTACGGCAATGTGGCGCTGCACTTTAACGGTAACAAGCTTTTTGTGGGGATCAACTGCGGGATGAACGCCTTTGACGGAAATCCCAAACGCCCGATCGATTATAATACGGAACGCCGGCAGGCCTACGAGGATGGGCGCGTGATCATGGATATCATCGAAGCGTTGGAGATCAGACCGGCGGAAGAACCGGATTGGTAAAGAATATGAAAAAGGGACGGCCTTTTAAGACCGTCCCTTTTTCGTTAACGGAACAGATAATCAGCAAGCTGCTCGGCGCTCATATCCCGCAGGCCGTGTTCGTCGGTTAATGTCCCGGAATTCCATCGGAACACCTGCGCGCTTGTGATATAGGAATAGCTTCTGGTACAATTCGGGAAGCGTTTGTACCAGGCGGGATAGTAGGTACTCATCAGCTTTTCGGCAAGTGCCACCGCCTGGCTTTTTGTGCCGTTCGGAAGCAGTGTCCCGCAGATCGAAACGCCCGGGGGACTTGCATGGACCAGAAGGATGCTCCCGTCCGCGCAGGTGCCCAAGGACATCCAGACATGGGTTGATGTCTCACAGATATCACCGGGCTTCGGTGCATTTGTGTTTACCATATTGCCCCAGCCCCGGGAGACGAAGGTTTCCGTCACGTTTTTCGCAACGCATCCCTCGTAGCCGCTTTTTTTGTTCAGGGAATTGTATACCACCCATCCGATATAGCCGGTGCAGTCCAGACCGTCGTGGATATGGTAGGCGTATTTTTTGTGATCGTAGGAGGCATCCTGTGCGTCCGCAAACTCCTTCCAGCGGGGGCTTAACCCGATGGTCACGGCCTCGACGCCGGCGCCCGTGTCGGCCTCATTCCAGCCGCCGCCCCAGATATACATGGTGCTGCCGACGGGAAGAAGCGCATTTTGAAACAGGTCGTCCATGGAAGCGTCGATATAGGCGGGATAGCGTCCCGTATCCGGGAGGGCCTCTCCCTTTTTTACAAGCTGGATCTCGATGGCCTCGAGGCGCTTGCTTCGCCCGGCGGTACCGGCGGTCTCACCGTTTTTGGCCCAGGAGAGCCAGCCGTAGGTCTGGGCGTGGACGCGGTAGCAGATATCATAGTGCCTGGCGATCTCGCCGCTCAGCCGAATCTCGATGGCCTCCAGCCGTTTGCCCTCGCCCTGGGTGCCGCTTTCGGCTCCGTTTTTGACCCAGGAAAGCCAGCCGTAGGTCTGTACATGGGTGCGGTAGGAAATGCTGCCCTTATATTTGCTTCCGGAGAGTCGGATCCTGATGCTCTCGAGCCGCTTGCCTTCCCCGACCGTGCCGGAGGTCATGCCGTCGGATCTCAGGTCGGTCTCCCAGCCGTAGGTCTGCCGGTGGGAGCCGTACAGCACATGCATGGTATCGGATTTTTTGACCAGCTGTATTTCCAGACACTCCAGGCGCTTGCCCTCGCCGGTGGTTCCGGCCGTGGCCCCGTCGTAGTGCCAGCCCTGGGACCAGCCGTAGGTTTGGATGTGTACGCGGTATCGGACCGAATACTGCTTTGCCAGGGCACCGGTCAGCCGGATCTCGATGGCCTCCAGGCGCTTTCCTTCACCGGTGGTTCCGGCGGGGCGCCCGCCCTTTACAAAGTCCGTCCAGCCGTAGGTCTGGCGGTGGACGCGGTATTCGATGCCGCCTTTATACGTTGTCTGATTGCTTAGGGATACGGAGATCTGTTCCATCCGCAGACCGCGGCCGGTCGTGCCGAGGGTCAGTGTCGTGCCGTCAAAGGAGCCCTTTGCATCTCCGATGCTCTGGACATGTGCCGTGCCCGACAGCTTCAGGGCAGCGACCTTTGCAAGCGCCGGAGCCGGGGAAATAAAAACGGTCGTTAAAATGAGGACCGGTAACAGGAAAAAAGCGATCCTTCGCCGGATTTTTTTCGTTTTCATAGGCAACCTCTTACAAGAAATATATGGAAAGTTTATCCTTTTCATATTATAATGTCAACGTATGATTTCTTTTTTGGGGAATCGGAGTCTAAAATGATCTGTGAGGTTTTGATATGATCAGAAAAAAACATATGAAACGATTGACGTCGGTCCTTGCGGGTGCGGTTCTTGCGATGTCGCTTTGCGCCTGCGGTTCCGGTGCATTGGACGGTAATACGACACCCTGGGATACCTCCCCCACAGAGGCAACCGAGGAAGTAAAAACGGATACTGCGGAGGAAACAACGGAAGCAACGGAAGCGCGGGACTCTGACGGCGCTGATTACAAGGACGTTTTTGTTGAAGAGCTTCGGGCGCGTTACGGCGGAAAGAGTGCTTCCGAGATCACCGCATCTCTGACGACCGAGCAGAAGGCGGCGCAGATGGTCATGGCTGCCTGCTACAGCATCACACCCGAAATGATGAGCGACAAGTGTTACGGTTGCGTGCTTTCCCAGGGAGAACATCTGGATCACAGCAGATGGCAGCAATATGTGGATATGTGGCAGACGGAGGCGTTAAGCTCCGAAGCAGGTATTCCGATCATCTACGGACAGGATGATGTACACGGTGTTAACTACTGTACGGATGCGGTATTCTTCCCGCACAACATCGGCATGGGAGCGGCAAACGACCCGGAGCTCATGTACCGGATCGGACAGATCACGGCCGATGAGGCAAAGATCTGCCACATGCTCTGGAATTATGCTCCCTGTGTGGCACAGTCGTCGGATCCGCGCTGGGGACGGACCTTTGAGAGCTACGGCGCGGACCTTGCGATCATCAGGAGCTTAGGCACTTCTTACACGAAGGGACTTGTGGAAAGCGGTATCGTAGCCTGCCCGAAGCATTTCTTCGGGGACGGCAATGCAAAATACGGAACCGGTGAGGGAGACTATCTGATCGACCGCGGCGACGCGCAGCTCTCCGAGGAGGAGATCAACGCCTTGCTCGAGGTGTATAAGGGACAGATCGAAGCCGGCGCGCAGACGATCATGATCAGTCACAGTGCGTTGAACGGCGTGAAGATGCATGAGAATAAAGAGTACATCATGAAGCTGAAGGACGAGATGGGCTTTACCGGCTATATCGCAAGTGATTGGGAATCCGTGCAACACACGTCTCCCGCAAGCTATCACGATCAGGTGGTAACCGCCGTCAATGCGGGGATCGACATGCTGATGGAGGTCAATACCTGCGACGAGGTGATCGGGATCATCGTGGATGCGGTGGAAGGCGGTGAGATCAGCGAGGAGCGTATCAACGACGCGGTGACGAGGATCATCCGCGTAAAGATGGAGGCGGGACTCTTCGAGGATCCCTACTGCACGAGCCTCGAGACGGTTCAGAGTTCTACGGGCAGCGAGGAATACCGAAAGGTGGCGGAGCAGGCTGTGGAGGAGAGTCTGGTGCTCCTGAAAAACGAGGGAGACGTGCTTCCCTTAAAGGCGGGTACCTCCGTGTATATCACGGGACCTGCAGCAGATGATGTCTCCGTCCAGTGCGGCGGCTGGTCCGGCGGCTGGCAGGGGATGGAGGAAAAACACAACGACAATATCACGACCATTCAGCAGGGGCTTTTGGATAAGGCAGAGGAGTACGGCATCACCGTCTATACGGATGCCGCCGACGCGGACAAGGCGGACGTGGTGCTGCTCTGCGTGGGAGAACAATCCTACTGTGAGTGGGAAGGCGATACGGAGGACTTAGAGCTCTGCGGTGCCTTGGGGCTTCCGGGCAATCAGAAGGCGATGGAGGAAGCATTATCCTTAAACAAGCCGATCGTCACGCTGATCGTGGCGGGGCGGCAGGTGATCCTTGGAAGTGACTACGAAAACTGGGATGCGGCTGTGATGTGCTACCTGCCGGGCTCCGAGGGACAGGGCGTAGCCAATGTGCTCTGCGACGCAGCGCCGTTTCACGGCAAGCTGCCGAGCCCCTGGTACGGCAGCGTGGACGAGATCGGAAGCGACAAGAGTCTCTTCCCCGTCGGATACGGTCTGACCACCGAATAGTAAGAGTAACGAGATATAGGAACAGCGCTTTCGGGCAAAGCACCCGGAAGGAGACACTTGACAACCCCGGCGAGGGCAGCGGGGCGAAGAAGCTTCGGACAGCGGGAGGTGCGATGATGGAGAAAAAGGGAACAAAGAAAATGAATCGCAGGCACGGGACAGCGTTTGCGATCGTGCTGGCGCTGGTGTTCACGTTTTTTACGCCTGCGGGTGCCCCGCGGGCCGCGTCCGTGACCAAGGAGATCACGACAAACAAGGCCTGCGTGGACCGACTGCAAAACGCGGATGATGAAAAAATCTATACCTTCACGGTTGGTACATCGGGTTATTTTACCATCAGCTTCGGAAAGCTGCATGAAGAGGATGATGCGCAGTTTGGCTGGGATTTGGAGCTTTGCACCGAGAGCGGAAAGGTGCTTCGGGCATGGGATAAGGTCAAGGAAAAACAAACCACGGGAAGATTTGATTTCAAAAAGGGTACGAAGCTCTGTATCAGGGTGAAGGCCGATTGGAACGGCGATTTCTACGCACCGGTCGGGGTGGCCTACAGTCTGAAGGTCGCAGCCTATGACTCTGATAAATGGGAGCAGGAAGATAACAACGACATGCAAAATGCCACCCTGCTGAGGGCCGGAAGCGCCGGGAAGCTCGGTACGTTGTGGAACGAGACGGATGTGGACTGGTATGCATATACGGTGGATCAGGCAGGATATTTCAGGATCCGGCTGGTCAATCTTTCGACGACGGAGCTCGGGCACGGCTGGAATGTGTCTTTGCATGACTCAAAGGGGAAAATGCTGAAGAAGTGGAAGAACATAAGGAGCGGCGAGACCAGCATAAAGCTCAATTATAAAAAGGGAACGCAGCTTTTTCTCAAGGTGGAAGCAGCCATGGACAGCGAATCGTTTGCACCTGTTGACAAGCAGTACAAGATCCTTGTCATATCCAAGGCGGACAGCAGCTGGGAGCAGGAATCCCGTGACAACAATAAAAATGACAATACCATCACGGTCGGGAAAACCGTGCATGGCACCATGATCAGCGAAAAGGACCGGGACAATTATACGGTCGTGGCAGACAAAGCAGGCCTACTGCGGATCACGCTCTCCAACGCCTATCCGAATAAGGAGTTGGGATACGGATGGAATCTGCAAATCTGTGACACAAAGGGCAGGGTGCTCAAGGAGAGCAAGAAGATAAGGACAAAGCAGACCATCGGCGTTACCGTAAAAAAAGGAACCGCCTGTGTGGTGAAGGTGAGCCCGAACTGGGAGTCGGAAAGCTTTGCGCCGATCGATGACATCTACCTGCTCAAGGCGGTGATCAAATAAAAAGGCTGATGAAACAGAGACGGTCCGGGTGTTTGGCGCGCAGGATATGGCACGCGGTATATGACCGGGAAAAGACCGTGCTTTCATGAAAAGAGAGGTGACATATGGAACGCTTTGTAATGATGGGAGAGATCTCCGACGGGAGACTCTATGAGTCAAACGATATGGTGCGCGCGGACAGCGGCGGATGCAAGAATTGTTCCTATTGCTGTGAGAGCATGTGCGACACCATCGTGATCGATCCCTATGATATCTATCATTTGTCTAAAGGATTAAACAAATCCTTCGGAGAGCTGGTAAATGAGGGCTATCTTGAAATCGGATTGCACGATCTTTTGACGCTGCCTCATATCAAGGACGGGGGCCACGGGTGCAATTTCCTGACGGAGGAAAAGCGATGCGGGATCTATGAGTTTCGCCCCGGCATCTGCAGGCTGTTTCCGCTCGGCAGATATTATCACGATGAGACCTTTTCCTATTTCCTGCAGACCCACGAGTGCAAGGTGGAAAACCGCAGCAAGGTGAAGGTCAAAAAGTGGCTCGGCATCGAGAATCTTGAGAAATACGAGGCATATGTAAACACCTGGCATTATTTTGTAAAGAACCTGACCACCTTTATGAAGGAGTCCAAGGATCACGAGGCAAAGCAGAGCGTAAATGTGCTGCTTCTGAAATGGTTCTATGAGACCTTGTACGATACAAATATGGATTTTTATACGCAGCTTGACGGCAGAATGCAGGCTTGGAGAAGCCTGACCTTGGATGATGTAAGATAGGGGGGGATGATCGGTGGTTGATGTATTTACTTCAGGCGTTTTTGTCTTGAATTGGGCGATCCGGATTCTGTTCATCGTCGGCATGTGGATGATCTTTGTGAAATGCAAGCGGCCCGGCTGGTGGGCGCTGATCCCGGGCTGGCGCGATTATCAGTTTGCGAGATCCTGCGACAGAGAAAATGACGGCAGGATGTATCTGCTGCTCTCGGCAGTCATCTTTATTTCCGGGTTTATCGTGGGCTTTTTTGACTTTTCGGACGAGAAGATGGTCGACAAGCTGATCGAGCGTCATGCCTTCGGTGTTCTGGTGGTTTTGGGAATCTATTTTACCGTTGCCATCGCACACTTTGTCTACACGATACGGATCTACACGGCAGCCTGCACCCTCTTCGGTGTGAAGAAACGGTGGTTATGGCTTTTGATCATATTCGGCAGGTTTTGTCCCGTCTTTATCTGGGGCGTCTTTAAAAAATACCAGCCGCAGTTTATCTATGTGGATGAGAGAGACAGAGAGGGTGCCGCTCTTTCCGGTATCACCGTCGATGCCATGGAGAGCGGTCTCACGGTCAATATCGAAGAGCGTACGGCTATGGACTTTTATAAGAAACGGTACCTGCTCCGGGATATCCACCTGAATATCGAGCCCGGACACATGGTGCTTTTGCTCGGCGGTTCCGGCGCGGGAAAGACGACCTTCGTCAACGCGGTAAACGGTTACGAAAAGGCAAAGGCACAGATCATATTAAACGGCAGCAATATCTACGATGAATACGGAAAGATGAAGTATAAGATCGGATTCGTCCCGCAGATGGATCTGATGCGAGGCAACGATACCGTCAGCCGCACACTGATCGATGCCTCGAAGCTCAGGCTTCCCGCCTCCATGCCCGCGGCAAAAAGGAGGGAACGGACGAAGGAAGCGCTGCAGTTCTTCGGCCTGGAGCCCGTCAAGGACAAGCTGTGCGACAAGCTCTCCGGCGGTCAGAGAAAACGACTTTCCATCGCCATGGAATATATCGCGAATCCGGATCTCTTCATTCTGGATGAACCCGATTCCGGCCTGGACGGTGTCATGGCGCGCGAGCTGATGGAGGGACTTCGAAAGATCGCCGATCAGGGGAAGATCGTCATCGTGATCACGCACTCGCCGGATCGTGTG
>CACZPL010000080.1 GCA_902783015.1 uncultured Lachnospiraceae bacterium | reverse complement strand
TGCATCACGCCGATTGCCGTACTGTCGTCGGCAGGATGAAAAACAGCAAAGCCCTTTGAGATCCACACCTGCTCCCACGGTTTACCTGCCGATGCATTGATATCATCGGTGGTTTGATCGAATTGGTCTATGAGCGCTTCCAGGTTGCTATAATCTGCATTTTGAATAATGACAGCAAACTCATCGCCGCCGATTCTGAATACGGGGCAATGTTTAAAAATATCACAGATTGTACTGCAGGCAGTTTTCAGGTATATATCACCCTTTATATGGCCGTACTCATCATTGATCACCTTCAGATAGTCACAGTCAAACACACCGACTGCAAACTCCGGAGCCTGCTCGCCGGAATCTATCTGTTTTTGCAATTCTTCAAGCGCGATAGAAAATGCGCCCTTATTTTTCACCTGTGTCAGTGCGTCGAAAAACACCTGCCCGTTCAGATTGTTAATATGTACCTTCACATTATCCGAAAGCGTTTTGAAGGACCGCGTGAGTCTGCCCAGTTCATCATCCCCGTCATAAGGCAGAACAAAATCATAGTTCCCCCGATCCACTTGCTCTGCAGCCTCAGTCAGCTGCTCGAGCGGCCTGGTGATACGTCTTGTATGAATCATCAAAAAGATGCTTGCCGCTACAAGCACAAACGCTGCACTCAACGCGATATTCAGGATGAGACCCTGCCAGTCGCCCTCCGTTTCGGAAACGGGAACCGTGACATTCAGACGCATACCGTTACTTAAGGGTCGCCATACCGCAATTTTTTTCACTCCGTCATATGTATACCGTATAAATGTACTGTCGCCGACCAAATCGGCCGGGATTTCGTATGCTTTTTCCGGAGGAAGCTCGTTCACATCCATATGCGGATGATAGAAGAGCTTTCCGTCCTCATCACTCAGAAACGCATATCCGCTTTCATAGGGGTGAATTCCGTTTACTTCTGCCGCCATTGTCGAATAGTCGACTTCTATGCCGACGACACCGATAAACTGCCCTTTCCAGTAAACCGGTGCATCATAAGAGATCACCCGTACATCAAGATTATCCGTGATGTAGGGTGCGAGCCAGATCGGTCTTCCTTCATGCTTCGGAACGGTGAACCACACCAGCTTTGACGTATCCTCAACATTATATTGCGTAATGTCGGTTACTTCGTGCTCTTCAAATCCGTCTCCGTTCAGATCAATGTACCAGAATCCTTTGACTGTTGACGAAACCGACGGGTCAATGCGGTAATAATAGGTCAAGACCCCCTTTGTCTTCGAAGCCATCATGCCGAAATACTCCCTGGCATTTTCCATATGCCGGGCAAGCTGTTCGTCATCCAAGCCATCCAGATCTTCTTCTACAAATGCCGAAATACGTAATACCGAGTTCTGAACGCTGTCGAAGTAATAGTTAAGGCTCTGTTCGCCGGACTCACACAACATCAAGAGCAGCTGATCGGATTTATGACTTTCGGTTCTTCGTATAAAGATGGCGCTGAGTAATGTGACAACCGCCAAAATCACGAGGATCAAACATAGCATGGTAATCGTGATTCTTGTTCTTAATGAATGCATTATCTTCCCTTCCTCCTATATCTCCGACATCGAAAAGGCACACAGCTTAACCTCTGTTTCATACTACGAATGTTCTCAGAATCCCAAACTGTCGTTGACCAGGATCACGTGAACCCTACCCTCATGGCGTGAAAACCTTGTAATCAGAAATTGGCAGCATATCGTATCCGGTGACTTACAATCCATACACGTGCCCGTCTTCGAACATGGCGTGGATAATCCGAATCGCTGTGCATTGATCGGCGCAGCGACATTGCGTGCTCTCTTCATGGCACTGTCTACATCATTACACACTTTGTTCATTCCCACAATAAACAGAACCTTCTTCGGACCTTGCGCAATCGCGGAAACCCGGTTCGAGTTACCGTCTATGTTTATCAAAACGCCATCCTCCGTGATCGCGTTGGCACTCGAAAGAAAGAAATCCGCATCATATGCCATCAACATGGCAGCGCGCTTGTCCTCGTACGCATCCCGGTCAATGAAATTGTAATTTCCTTCTTTGAGCTTACCCACAAGTCCGATCTCATGGGCACTCATGGCACCACCCATTGTCACAGAGCTTCCCTCAGGGATCATGTCGAGCGCCAGCCGCAATGCCTCCTCCTTACTTGAAGCATAGTACCCCGTCATGTTTCTGGACGCCAGCCCTTTGATCACCTTTTCAGCCAACAATTCATTTCTCTTGATAATGTTTTCGTTCATAACTCTCTCCTTCTCTCTCTCACAGTTATGCCTTTCGATTTCAAAAAGCTCCGAATCCCCCTATACCGTTCACATATCGCATGATTTGCAGGGTCCGGAATCCAGCTTCCGTTGTGATGATGTACTGTGTAGCTTAGTTTTGTGTTATAGATAATCCCCGTATCAAAGCTTTTTCCGGTCAGCACTTCAAACGGATAAACGGTAATATCCTCCACGAACTGGAAGCCTCCGTTTTTCTTAAGTCCATGTTTTTCAATCACCCGGGTGTAGCGCACCGGGCAGGTGGAGTTGTCCCAGGTTCCATCCTCTTTTAGGTATGGCCTGCTCTCATAGCTTTCACAGATTTCCTGCAGAATCGGATGGCCGGCCCTTGCTCCCATTCCGGAACCGCATTCGATACGATCCAGTGACTCGAAGCTCATATAGGCATCATTATACAGCAGATCATCGATAGGACGGAGCATTTCCACATCCAAATCCATGTAAACACCGCCAAATCTGCGCAACAGATCCGCCCTTGCATAGTCCGAGGCAAACGCCCAGTTCTTATGTGCAACGGCCTGTTCGAAGAACAAGCACCTCCTCGGCTTATACGTCTCCAGATTCCAGATCCTGATCTCATAATCCGGCGAATACTTTCTCCAGGATTCCAGACACCTTTGGTACAGCTTCGGCATCGGATTGTCGGAAAACCATATTCCGTGAATAATCCCGGGAATCATCGGTTTATCATGCTTTCGATAATCCTCGGGCGGCTTATCGACGGACAAAAGCTGACAATCCTCATACAAAGATTCCAGATAGATGGACGGAACGGCTTCGAACAAAGACAATCCCACATCCTGCCGTATCTGGGCAAGGATCTCTTCATAACCGGTGGCGGCAATAAGGATCACCGTATGCTCACTGTCCATCCCGGCCAGTTTATCTTTCCCGATCCTGCCGTAAACCCGGTTCCCGATCGGGACGTCCGCCGATCCCGGAATACCCACAAACCCGTTTAGATTTTCAATCAGACCGCTTTTACACAAAAACGGGTAGGTGCTGTTCCGAAAGTGTTTTCCGCTTCCCCAACAAATGATATCCTTTGTTTTTAATATTTCAAAATATTCAGCGATTGTCATCGTTCTTCATCCGGTAAGCGAATCATTCTGCAAGTACTATTCCTATATCAATGTTTGTCAGCTTCTTTATGTGCTTTTTTGCTTCATCGCTGACCAATCCCGTTTTCAAATATCCGATCGATACCGTCAGATCAGAATCTACAGCCGTGAACGCTTCTCCCGTATCACCATTCATCCCACTGTTGATATCAACGCTGATCACATAAGCATTGCATTTATTAATCGCGTCTATTGCGTTCTTTGCCTCGCCCCTTACCTCACCGACAAAGCCTGTTCCCAAAATACAATCTACAATCACATCATAGCTCGCAAAGTCTGTTTCCTCGGTATACTTTTCTATCACCACGCCGGAGGCAACTGCGAGATCATGATAGTGTTTTCCGTCCTCACTCATTTTTTCGGAAACTCTTATTACAGTCGGATTCACACCATTCTTCTGTAATATGCCCGCTAAAGCATAACCGTCTCCGCCGTTGTTTCCGCCGCCTACGACTATGGCTATTGTTTTATCTTTCCATTCGGCATATGCGTTATATACTCCCATTGCGGCCCTGTACATGAGTTCCTTACTCGACACAAAGTTCTCAATGGTGTACGCATCACTTTTTCTCATTTGTTCAACACTAATGACAATATCTTTCATCCAATCACCATCCCGGGCTTCACGCACATTCCGAAGCTTCCTTGGCATCTATATTTCCTTTACAATCTACGCAGCAAGACGCCAAATCCCCTCATTCATCTTATAGTACAGCCTCACGTTCTTCGATCTCCCGAAAACCGAGATGCTGCACAAAAAATATACTGTCTCGTTTGTCACGTAGATCCCGTCCTGCGTATCATACGAGCCTCGCCCGGACAGATCCCGGTACGAATCGATCCGATACGATTGGTATTCCCCGTTATCATCCTTCACGCGGAGCTTGAGCGGTATGATGCTCCCATCCGCAGTGTGTTCACAAATAACATCAATTGGTTTCAGATCATCATATGCCATAATATGCACCCCGCTTTCCATTATAGAGTACATATCATTATAGTACATATGTTCGTATTTTACAAGAACATATTTTCGACTCTGTAACCTTTTACATCGATACTCATCTTTCCAGTTGATCATAAATACTTGAATTATATCGAGATTATCACAAAGTGCCCCAACATTCAATAAAAAGAGAACGGAACTGCCCCTCTGTTCCAAATGACTCTATGCTGTTTTTTCCAGGTAAATGTCTCAAATTCATGGAAAAAGCAGGCATAAAATGATATAATACGTATTATTTCATTGTGAGGTTGATCGGACAAGAACATAACAACGTCAAACTACCACGAAAAGGAGTATGGAATATGGTTTACAAACATATCAGCAAGTTTTTGAAGTTCTTTTATCCCGAAGGATTTGAGCAGATAAACGAGGATCGCAGCGCGCAGGTTGCGTATATCAAGGATTTCCCCTGCATGCTGGTTCGGAATCAGGAACAATCCATCATCATAACTGTCGGATGCACTACAACCGGCCCTCTGGCATTTGTGACAGGATCACTTGATCAACCCAAGAACATGGAAAAGAAAGTACAAAAGATCATGGCTCCATATGGTTATGTTTTCGATGGATTCGTACAGAAAAGCTTCGGCGGAAAGACACTTGAAGGTATCCGCTATTCCTTTACCGACCGGGGCATCCCCATGTACGGTGAATCCTACGGAATCGTGATCAATAAGAAATTCATTCACTGTATAAACTTCTACTCCGGGAAGCAGAATCTGGAGCAGAATCTGGCGACATGGGATTCAGTGGCCTCTAAAGCAGAATGGAAGGAATAAGGAATCGCCGCCGGCAATGCATAAATCCCTGCCTTACCAGTAATCCTACTTTATAGCCCAGAAACCGGCCTGCATGTAGGACACCCATAAAATATCTACGGATTTAAAGCCGGCATTCTTTAACATTTCAAGATGCTGTTCTATGGTTATCGGAAACATTTCAACGCCTCTTCTTGCCTGATGCGCTTTTACTTCCTCCGGTGTCCAGCCGTGATTCGAGAGAAATTGCCCCCATCGATTCAACGCTATGGCATCACTCTCTTCGGTTGACATCCTGATGTTTTCGAAGGTCACAAAGATGCCGTCGTTTTTCAGCGCTCTGTAGCATTTTTTCACGGCAATATCCCGCGTCTCTATATCATAATAATGATGACTCTGAATTGCGGTCACAATATCGAACTCGTTTTCATATGTAAGTGCATCCGATGTAACATTGTTAAAGCTGATATTCTTCCCTCCGAGCTTTTCCTTTGCCACCTCCAGCATACCTTCAGACGGATCGCAGAGTGTAAACGCAATATCGGGGATTTCGCCGAGCGCTCTTAAAGCAAGTGTACCCGTACCGCAGCCTGTATCAAGCCATTTTATACTCCCCTCTTTATCCGAGGAAATCATTTTTGCCACATCAATAACCTGGGCATGATATTCTGTATAATAGGGCAAGACATTCGTAATATTCTCATCGTATATACTTGAATTATAAGATGATTTATTATCTTTCATTTTTCCTCCAACTCCGACTTCCGTTATGCTTTCCTGTTTTTTGTTATTTTAAGAATCAATACCAGTCCGCCGCCAATCAGAACTGCAATCACTCCTGCTGCCGCAATGATAACAGGAAGATAGTTTCTTTCCTTCAGTTCATCCGGATTGGTTTCCGTTTCACTGTTTTCCTCGGATGCATTCGAATCTGATACTGTTTCGGTTCCTGTTACAGTCTTCTCCGATTCCGCTTCGCTTTTTATAATATCTTCATCCTTTTCCGGACCCGGTTTCTTTTCTCTAACCCCGGTTTCTGCGGCTTCTTCCGTTTCCTTCTTTGAATCTTTTTCAGAAGTCTTTTCCGGTGTTTTCACACTTCCCGGTTCTTTTACAACACCCGGAACTTTCGGGCTTTCCGAAGTCTTTGGAACACTCGTATCTTCTGTAATCTCCGATTCGGTCTCTTCCGACTTTTCCTCGGATGCCGGCTTCGAATCCGGCTCCGGTTTTTCTTCTGAAGCAGGCTCTTTTTTCTCCTTCCCCGGAATCCTGTCCGTTCTCAAAATAACACTATCGTCTTCTTCCAGACAGTTTCTGACGAATTCTCCGTTCGTAACGGAAACCTCCGTATCCTTTGACAGATAATAACCGCCTTCCGTAGTAAAATATACCATTAACAGATATTTTTTCCCGCTTTCAATAAATCCGTTAAACGGAATCTCACCGCTTTCATCCGCAATCCAGTAAGCCGGTACGTCAAACTCGTAATCACCGCAAAGTGAATACCCTTCATTTTCCGGTACGGTAATACGCGGCGGATTCGTCTGATCGTACCATAACCATACGCCATCTCCCCCGGGAGTAAAAACTTCGGGTTCATCATCCGGAAGAGCAATGGTAAGATCAATCCTTTCTATCCTTTCTTCCCAAAGCGCGTAAATGGTAATGTCCTCTGTAATCGGCTGGGTCAGGGAAAATCGGGTGGTGCCGGTAAATACTATGAACGGCGGTTTGTCCGGATCATCCTCGGATGAATTCACTGTATACTGCTGTACTCTGTAATGTTTTCCGTCAACATCAATCTCCTGATAATATTTACTCCATAAATATTTAGGATCGTCGCTGCTCTCAATGAAATCATTCAATGACATCCCGGCAGGGACCTTGTAAGTCCAAAGCGTCCCGGACTTCCCGTTTCCGTCAAGGGTAACAGTATATATTTCATCCCTGCCCTTTGAGTCTTTGTCCTTTACCGTCTCCGTTTTCCGGTCCTTCGGAGCTGCGTGAACGCAAACAGGCAGCAACATAACGCAGACAGAAAATATGAAGCATAAACAGATTACAGGAATTTTTTTCCAAACTCCCGTTACTTTTATTCTTTTCATTTTCGCTTTCAAAAATTGATTCATTTTTTCCCATTCTCCCCTTGTTTAGTGTTTTGCTATAATAGTTTTTCCACCAGTTCCACATATTGATGCATTTTTATTTCTCTATTCATGTTTTTCTCTGTTTTCTATGACACAGACATTATCACAACGCTGTTGAATTATCAACTAAAAGAGAGCGGAACCATCCCGGCTCCGCCCTCAAGAGTAATAGTTCATGGTTGACGATAGCAATCAAGGGGTTTACAATTTTGTAGAGTTCGTTTTAAAGGGATACGTAATGAGGTGACAATATGATATTTGAGAAAGATGATATTCTAGTAATGGCCGGCGATTCCGTAACTGATTGCGGCCGCATGTATGAACAACCACCTGCCGGATGGAGATCATTCGGAGACGGCTATGTGAGCATGGTAGACGGTTTTCTCGCCGCGCTTTATCCGGAGCTCCGCATCATGGTCGCAAACAAAGGGGTAAGCGGAGATGATATCCTGCTAATGGAAAAGCGGTGGGATAAGGATGTACTTGCGCTAAACCCGGACTGGGTTAGCATTATGATCGGGATCAATGACGTCTGGCGACAGTTTGACGGCTTACTGATGCATGTACAGACTGTGGATCAGCAAGCATTCAAGTCAACCTACAGGTCCATAATCGAGCGCACGCTTCCGACGGTGAAGGGTATGATTCTACTTTCACCGATCATGATCGAGCAAAGCAATGATAACCCGATGAAGAAGATGCTTGTGGAATATGCGCACATAGCCAAAGAACTCGCCGTGGAATACAAACTCATATATGTGGATATTCAGGCAAGGATAGATGCCTTCCTCCAAGAACTAAATGAGTTCATCCTATGCTCCGACCGCGTTCATCCAAACAATAAAGGGCATGCCATTATCGCCAAGGCATTTTTGGATGCTGTTGGATTTGATTGGACAAGAACGTAAGAAAACTTTCCCTATGCGAGTGTACTCCCCCTTATCTTCTATATTCGCCAAAAAAACACAATATATGATGTATGCTCACGATAGTTTTCATCGTGAGTATACATTAAT
>CACZPL010000079.1 GCA_902783015.1 uncultured Lachnospiraceae bacterium | reverse complement strand
CGGTTTACGAAGGAGACCGACCGACTGGTATATAACTTTAACGCTTCGATTTCGTTTGACAAGCGGTTTTATAAGCAGGACATTCGCGGGAGCAAGGCGCACGTGACGATGCTGGCGAAGGCCGGCATTCTGACCGAGGCGGAACGTGACGAGATTTTGAAGGGTCTCGATGGGATCCTCTCCGATGTTGAGTCCGGTGTGCTTGCGATCACCGAGGAGTACGAGGACATCCACAGCTTTGTGGAGGCCAATCTGATCGATCGCATCGGCGATGTGGGTAAGAAGCTTCACACCGGGCGTTCGAGAAACGATCAGGTGGCTTTGGACATGCGCATGTATGTGCGGGATGAGGTGCTCGAGTTAAAGGCACTGCTGCTCTCCTACATGCAGGTCCTGCAGCGTCTGATGAAGGAAAACATACACACCTTTATGCCGGGCTTCACGCATCTGCAAAAGGCGCAGCCCGTCACCTTTGCGCATCATGTGGGCGCTTACATGGAGATGGCAAAACGCGATTTTGACCGCTTATCGGACATCTATGATCGCATGAACTATTGCCCGCTCGGCGCAGGTGCTCTTGCCGGAACCACCTATCCGTTGGACAGGGACTATACCGCAGAGCTTCTTGATTTTTACGGTCCGACCTTAAACAGCATGGACTCCGTGTCCGACCGCGATTATGTGATCGAGTTTTTATCGGCGTGCTCCACGATCATGATGCATCTCTCCCGCTTTTCCGAGGAAATCATCATCTGGAATTCCAATGAATACCGTTTTGTCGAATTGGACGATGCCTACAGCACCGGAAGCTCCATCATGCCTCAGAAAAAGAATCCGGATATCGCGGAGCTTGTGCGCGGCAAGACCGGCCGCGTTTATGCTGCCTTAACCTCCATTCTCACGACCATGAAAGGCATTCCGCTCGCATATAACAAGGATATGCAGGAGGATAAGGAACTGACCTTTGATGCCATCGATACCGTAAAGGGCTGCGTAGCCCTCTTTACCGGCATGATCGACACCATGAAGTTAAACACGGAGAATATGAAAATGAGTGCCACAGGCGGTTTTACCAACGCTACCGATGCCGCCGACTATCTGGTCAACCACGGTGTTCCCTTCCGCGATGCCCACGGCATCGTAGGACAACTGGTACTCTTCTGCATTGAAAAAGGCATTGCCCTCGATGATATGTCCCTTGAAGAGTTTCAGGCGATCAGCCCCGTATTCGAAGAGGACATTTATGAGGCGATCAGTTTGTCGACTTGCGTAAACAAGCGAAACACCATCGGTGCTCCGGGCCCCGAGGCGATGCAGAAGGTGATTGACATAAACGAAAAGTGGCTGAAAGAGAGGACAAAATAAATGAACAAAACGACAAAGGCAAAATACGATCTCGCCGAGCGCATGCTCAAGGGTCGCGTAGACGTGGACGAGGTTGTCATGATGAGCGGACTGACCAAAGAACAGGTTGAGGAGCTCAAGGATAAGGTGGTTCCGAAAAACACGGATGCCGAGATCCTGTCCAAGCTTGACACGGTGGATTTGGACATCGGTCCCCTGCTCTACGACGATGCTGTTTATACAGACGAAGAAAACGAAGCACTCGAAGAAAGTGAAGAATAAAAAAGCGCCCGCGGGCGCTTTTTTATTTCTCTTAAATTTCCTTCGGTTTCTCGTTCTTCATGTCATTAAAGCAGGTGAAGATCTCGTCCACTCTCGCCTTGTCAGGCTTCGGTGTGATCAGGCTCACGATCGGAACGATGATGAGGCCTGCGATCATTGCGAAGGCACCGCAGTTGATGGGGCTCTTTAATACATCCGGGAAGATCTCCGGCTTTAACATATCCAGGATCATGATCACGGAGGAGAACAGGAAGTTTACGCAAACCGCGAACTTCGTGATTCCCTTAAAGAACAGGGAAAGCATATACGGAGCAAGGAAGGCACCTGCCAATGCGCCCCATGAGATTCCCATGAGCTGTGCGATGAAGGTTACCTTGCTCTTGTACTGGATCACAGCGATCACCGCAGAGATCACAATGAATACCACGATGAATATTCTCATCACGAGCACCTGCGTATTGTCTTTCATCTTCTTGGCAACCGTACCCTTGATCAGATCGAGTGTCAGGGTGGAGCTTGAAGTGAGCACCAAGGATGAAAGTGTTGACATGGATGCGGAAAGCACCAGGATCAACACAAGCGCGATCAGAACCGTCGGAAGCTTTTCGAGCATGGCCGGAACCACGGCGTCAAAACCAACCGTCTTTACATCGATATCATACAGACGTCCGAAGCCGCCGAGGAAGTAGCATCCGCCTGCCACGATGATCGCAAAGACAGTCGAGATGATGGTTCCCTTTTCGATCGCCTTGGTATCCTTGATCGCGTAGAACTTCTGCACCATCTGCGGCAGTCCCCAGGTACCCAGAGAGGTCAGGATGATGACGCAGAACAGGGAGAACGGATCCGGTCCGAAGAAGGACGCGAATACACCCGGTGTTGTGGATGTGGAAGCATCCTCCACCTTGGCAAGCCCCTCGATGGCTGCCATAAAGCCACCGTTTGAATTGAGCACGGCAAGGATCACGGCCACGATACCGAAGAGCATCACGATACCCTGGATAAAGTCGTTCATGGCCGTTGCCATGTAGCCGCCCGCGATCACGTAAACACCGGTCAATACCGCCATCGCGATGATACAAACGGTGTAATCGATATTAAATGCCATACCGAACACACGGGAAAGTCCGTTATACAGGGACGCCGTGTACGGGATAAGGAAAATGAACACGATCACGGATGCAAAGATCTTTAAAAACTTGGAATCAAAGCGCTGACCGAAGAACTCCGGCATGGTCTTGGAATCCAGATAATGGGTCATGGTACGGGTTCTTCTTCCGAGGATGAGCCACGGGAGCAAGGAACCGATAAATGCATTGCCCAGACCGATCCATGTAGAAGCCAGACCGAACTTCCATCCGAACTGTCCGGCATAACCGATAAAGATCACGGCCGAAAAATAAGAGGTACCGTACGCAAACGCCGTAAGCCAGGGGCCCACGCTTCTGCCTCCGAGGACAAACCCGTTTACATCGGTTGCATTCTTGCGACAGTAAAGGCCTACGCCCACCATCACACCGAAAAACAAGATCAACATTGCAGCTTTGATAATCATAATTCTCTTCCCTTCGTTTGTATTCTTTTTTGCTTTATTGCGTAACGCTTTAGCGCGTTAAATCAATACCAACCAAGTATGCCATATATGCGGCATAAAGTCAAGGAAAAACAGCTCCCGGTGCTGTGAAGTCACCGGGAGCTGCCCTTTTCTTTTGATTATTTGATTACGTACTTCACACTTACGCTGCCCTTCCAGAAACCTGTTCCGGTTACTTTCACGACTATGGTACCCTTTGATTTAAAGTCCTTCGTTGCCTTTCCGTCTCGTGTATAGGTGATCGTACAATTCTTGAGGAGAATCTTTTTGCTCTCCGGTCCCGTGATGCCTGTGATCACCGGCTTCTGGCTCTTGCCGTTATACTTCACGCTTGTGGCTTTAAGCGTCACCTTCTTCACCGGTACCTTTTTGATCACACCGTATACCATGGTGCCCTTCGTCAGCTTATAGTTTGCTGCATCCTTGCCGCTCAGCGTAAACTGCCGGATGGTCAGCTTTCTCTGCTTGTTGCCCGGGGACTTGGTGCCCGTCACCACGTAGCGCGAAAGCTTTGCCTTTACGGTCACTTCGTCGCCGGAAAGCACACCGTTCACTTTCGGATATACGCTGGTAAGCTTCATGTACTTGCTTCCGTCGTAGTACTTGTTCTCGAACTTCATCTCTCCGAGCGTGATTGCTTTTTTCGCGATTGTAAAGGTTCCTGTCGCTTCTCCGTAGTAGCTGCCCTTCGCCTTTACCGTCACCTTTGCTGTACCGGCATTCGTGTTATCCGAGTACGTGATATCGTAGTCTTCACCTTCTACCAATGTCTTGTCTCCGATTGTTACAACTACCTTCGGTGTCTGAGCCTCACCGGTATATACACAGCTGTCTGATACGCTGATCTTGGAACCGAAAATACTTTCTTTTCCGATTGGCGGGATTACAACGCTATTTACATCGATTTCCGTCTTTCCTTCCGCGTCAACATAACACTTCTTACAGATCTCGCAATACCAGTATTCCGTATTGCCCGCTTCTTCTACAGTTGCCTCTTTAGCTGCTACATAAGCCAGATTATGACCTTCAGCACTGATCACCGTATCCGCAAGGGTGATCTCCTTCTTTGCATCTGAGTCCTCAAAAAGCTTTTCGCAAAGCATGCACTCCCAGTAAGCCTTGTTGCCGTCTTCGGTGCAGGTTGCTTCCTTGGCCTCATGTGCTGTTAACTCATGCTTACCTTCTGACTTGTCAATGGTAAGCTCTTTCATCGTTGTCTCGGTCTTCGCATCCTTGTCAGCAAAGAGTTTTGAACAAGCCGTACACTCCCAGTACTCCTTGCATCCGTCTTCCAGACATGTTGCCTCGACTGCCTCATGCGCTTTTAAGGTATGCTTACCTTCCGACTTGTCGATGGTAACTTCCTCGATCGTTGTCTCGGTCTCTGCATCCTTATCCGCGAAAAGCTTCTCGCAGGAAGTACACTCCCAATACTCCTTGTTGCCGTCTTCCAAGCAGGTTGCCTCCTTTGCTTCCACATGGTTGAGTTCATGAACATGAACTTCCTCTGCGTCGGTCTTTACAACCAGCGGGTTGGATTTCGGTGAAGCATAGAGCTGCGGTGTTTCCTTCTTTCTCGTTACAATGCTGTATTCCGTATCCGGTGTAAGTCCCTTGAATGTACCGCTTGACTGCCAGGTTTTTCCGTTATCGATGGAGTACTCCTGATTTGCTACGGTCTTCACCGTGATGGAATCCTTCGTCTTACTGTCAAGCTTCGGTTCCACAGGCTTGGACTGTGATGCCTTTGTATTAACGCTCTTCGCCTTGATGGTTGCTTTACCGTTCTCGAAAATCACTTTGGTGCCGTCAACCTTCACTTCCACGTTTTCCGCGTCAACATTCTCGTCAAGTTCTATAGTATAACCTATACCCACAATCGACTCGATTTCCTCAGTCACAGGCTTCAATAGCTTAATCGTGCCGCCGTTCTTCACTACCTCCACAGCTGCCGCGAGTGTATCAAAGTACAGATCGACACTTGTGTCATCAACATCCACTGAAACCATCGCAGCCATGCTGTTGTTATCCGTTGTGATCGTAAAGGGTGAAAGTCCCAGAGAACGGAAAGACAACATACGCTGCCCATCCGTCAGATCACCCAGTTCTCCACGATAAGTATAGTTGTTATCGCCATGTGTATGACCAACATAGACAAAGTTCTGTTCCTCAGGTACAAAATCGCCCGGAAGATTCACGGACAAATCGATAGGCTTATCAATTTGCGCAGGATTATCGCCGGAAACAGAGATCGGGGCATTGTCACCAACACTGGCGTAAATGTTATAACAGGGAGTGATCTCCAGCACCAGAACCTTACGCCCATTTATATCGCTTAATTCCTTAGGCTGCACCTTCAAATAAACCTCTCGCTGGACTTCGATTTCAGTACCTTCCGGAATCGAGACGTCCGGGTTCGGTTTCACCAGACCGGCGGCGATCAGCGCCGCAAGCGCTGCCTGGTTTTCCTCAGTCTTGGTCTCCGTATCAATATTGTCCATAGCGTTCTTCAGCGCATTTTCCAAAACCTGTTTCTTTTCTTCGTCATCCTCAGAAACTACAATAGCAACACTTTCTGCTGCTGCTTTCAGAACTGCCTTAACCTCATCTGAGGTTCCTGGAGCAATACCACTCATATCCACTTCGGTCTCACCTGCGGTAGGTTCTCCCTCCTCCACAGTATCTTCCTCCAGTTCTTTTTCAAACCACACGGCTTTCAACGTGATATCGCCTGTAATACGCCTGCTTTCAAATTGGAAAGCATTTTCCTCCGGATCCTGCCAGCATGCAAAAGCGAGAGTACCATCATCGGCGGGATCTTCGGGGCATGTAACAAGTTGCCCTCCTTGCAGCGTCTGTGGAGTGGGAGCATTGGTGCCATGGCCATTCAAATCAAAGGTCACGGTGCATGTTTTCGGGACTATTGTCGCCTCGACATACATTTCACCATTATACTCCGCAATATAGTCTATAGATGTATTATCTGTGCCCGCAAATAACATCGGAATATATTGTGTTGTATTTGCGGTCGTTACGGGAGGACGAACGGGATTCTTTTTACTACCGTTATCAGAACCGAATGCTATACCGTCATACGCTGTCAGTGTGTCTGAATTAACATCATTCCAGATAGCGCTGTTTCCCACACCCTGTCGTCCTTTAACACCGCCGATGACAGTCAGTCTTGCGGTACTGCTACCGAGAACCACTCCATTACTAGCGCCGGAGATGCCGCATCCGGCCTTACCTCCGCGGTTTACATTGTATGTACCAAGATTTCCGCTCTGGTTACCGCTATCACCATCACCGCCATTACCACCGTTTCCACCTTGTACTTTCACGATAGCGTAACCATCGATGAGTAAGGTTCTATTGCTGTAAATGTAAATGCCATCACCGCCACTGCCACCATATCCGGTTGTATAGGTTTTAAAGCTGGTCGCTTTAATCGACTGACCATCTCCGCCATTTCCGCCGATGATGTTTACGATACCGCCGTGAATCGCTACGCTGCCATACTCAACACCATCACCCCAATTATTTCCTAAAATGCGAAGGGTTTCATTATCCTTTGCATTTCCTCCGTTTTGGCCTAGATAAGAATCAGAAACTGTTACCTGTGTCTGGCTGTCGCCGTTCCTGCCCTTTAAGGTCAGTTTACCCATAGTACTCTCATCTTCTGACTGCGCGTAAACAGTCAGCGAACCGGGCTCTTTGATACCTTCCGAAATATTCAAATTGCCAATTTGTGTTCTTCCATTGATCGTCAGCTCCTTGCCGTCCTCGAGAACAAGATTCACATTTCCTTTGACAATCACACCGCCGTTAATGGTCGTATTCTGGCTAATCGTATACCATGTTTCTTCTCCCACTGCCCCCCAGACCACGTCTCCGTTTCCGCCTGCGAGTGTGGTGCAGCTTTCCAGAGTGACAATCGTGTAGCTCACGCTGGCAGTCGCGTCGTCTATAGTAACACTGGCCACATATTTGCCCGCCTCGGTGGGAGTTCCTGAGAATTCCTCGCCGTCCTTAGTATACGTAATAGTATAATCATCTGGGAAAGCGACGGTATCATAATCATCACTCAACGTCGCAGGTTTACCGTTTCCGTCCATGACCGGATTACTCGGCGCGATGATGCTTAACGTCGCGCTCATTTCACCGGCATGGTTTCCGTCTGAATTCCCGCAGGTCGCCGTGATGATCGCTCCTTCAGCACTGTAATTCCAGTTATGGTTATGATGCAGATCCTTAACTGTCATATACTGTGATCTTTTATAATCATCATCGATCTTTGATACAATACTGTTGAGTTTCTTTTCCGGATTGCTGGCGCTGCCTCCGGCAACACTCATGTCTTCGGCTATGTTCAGACTGCCATGAGTCGTGTTTCCGTTACCCGCGCCGATACCGACAGCACCTTCGCCGCCGGCTGTATAGACCGAACCGCCCCAAATATTGACGGATCCGCCCGCTGCTCCACTGACGCCGCCAATACCTGACGCGCCGTTTTCACCTGTCGCGATCAAAATGCCGGTATCCTCGTTCTGTGCGTAAATATTGAGTGTCGCGTCTGTGGTAGTAATACCCTTGTTTGCATTTAAGGTTGCTCCATCGCTGAGGATCAGATTAACCGTGCCTCTCAAGGTCAAGCGGTTAGAAATCGTCACGTTACCGCGAACAACATACCAGCCTTCGCTCCACGTTGAACCGGGCCAGTTGGCAGATACAACAGTATATTCAAGCGTGGTCTCAGTATCATTGCCATCTTCCCCCTGATAGTGAATCGTTTCGTGTGGAGTTCGGTTCACGATCATATACGGCGCTCTTCTATAGTTATCATTCTTGCGTATGATTGGTCCGGTTGTACCGGATGTTCCACCGCCATAGAGATACAAACCATCGGCAAGAGTCAGACCGGTGCTGATGCCCGAAGAGCCGGATGCGTTAAGTGTACCTCCATTGATATTGACATTACCGTTGCCTCCAATGCCTGCGGAACTCCCACCTACTGCATTCAGCACACCTGTGCCCTCGCTTTGTGCATAGATGTTGAGGGTTGCGCCGTTAGAGAGTTCGAAGCCTTTACTTGCGTTCAAAGTCTTGCCGTCACTGAGAATCAGATTGACAGTACCGGTGACATTGACACGGTTGGAAAGATTCACATTGTCGCTAACCACAAGCCACCGCTCCGAACTAGTATTACCCCACGCAGTGTCACCGGCTGCAACGGCAAGGTATTTCGTGACACTCTTCTCTGTCGTTCCATCCAGATAGGAAACGGGCTCAACCTGCGGAGGTGCAATAGTGTAGTCCACAGATGCCGTCGCACCATTTATCGTGACACTGGCGCTATACGTTCCCTCCTCGGTGGGGATACCACTAAAAGAGTTGTCTCCCTGCTTGCTATATTCAATCTCAGGATTGAAGAAAATAATAGTGTTGTAGCCTTCGCTAAGTGATGCCGGCTTTTCATTGCCATCCCAGATGAGATTTGTCGGTGCATTAAGTGTCAGCATCCCGCTCGTTTGACCCGCGTGAAAACCATCACTGTTCCCACAAGTCGAAGTTATGGTCGAACCCTCGACAGTACTGGTCCACTCGTGCTTATGATCAAGGATGGTGATATATTTGGGTCTTGTATTGAAAGGACTCTCCATCAGATTACCAGCGTCTACTTCAGGATTTTGGGAGTTGCTGCCATATATAGCTCCACCAGCGACGAATAGTTCACCCGTTGCGTTTCTGCCGCCGATTCCCTTCTCAGGGCCATAGGTGATTACTTTTCCTCCATAGACAACAACCTCAGGTCCGGGATCCGCTACATCGTATGTACTTGTACTGCTATAACCACCGTGACCGATACCCGCGGTTCCCCTTTCATAGAAGAAACTTGTGCCTGCTACTGCGCGTCCGTTTGCAGTCACCTTGCCACCATAGATAGTAACTTTGCTTCCAGCACTCGACTCGCAATCACATCCGGTGCCGATCCCGGACGCACCGGTAGCATTGACCTTACCGCCGTAAATACTAATATTTCCGCTGTTTTTATTCCTGCCACCACCGATACCTGCAGCATATTCTCCTCCGGTCGCAGTAACTGTGCCGCCGTAAATCGTTACATTACCGCCATCACCGTGGGTATTGGATTCGACATTACTATATCCGTTACCACCACCGATTCCGGCGGCTTCGCGACCACCGGTCGCAGTCACCGTACCGCCGTGGATTACAACGGTGCCGTTATCTTTGTTATCATCTCCTCCGATACCCGCACATCTATTAATACCGATGGAGATCAAAGCACCGGTGCCGCCACTCTGACCGTAAATGTTGAGAGTATTTCCGGGCAGAACCTTAATACCGTTATTCACAGTCATTGTTACGCCATCGCAAAGGATCAGGTTAACTTCTCCGTCAACGGTGATACGGTCTGGTATAGTTACGTCAGCGTCTACCACGTACCACCCTTCGCTCATAGTCGTAGTAACACTCATGACAGAATTATAGGTTGTACAGTTTTCCGGAGCATCCGTGACAGCCGTACCGTTCCACGCTTGATAGGACACAGGCGCTGTTCCAACCACCCAGAGCGGGCAAGTTTTACTGACTGTTTCACTGTAGTTGCTGGTCACGGTCACAGATGCGCCCCCCTTAGACACGCCCTTAGCATAAACGGTCATCATGTCGGTTGCACCAGTACCCACCGACGTATTGCACGCTGCATCTGAATAGAGTTCAATACCGCCTGTAGTACTCCATTTCACCGTCTTGTCATCATCCTCGTTCTGGGTCTCGATCGTAGCGGTGAAAGAAACGGTCTCCCCAAGCTCTAAAACCTGATTTTCGGTTTTGTCAAGTGTAACCGTCACAGGATTAGGTTCCGCATGCACTGTAAGTCCCATCCCAGGAATTAAAGAAAGCGCCAGTGCAAAGTAAAACAAGATGCTAAAAATACGTTTCAATCCTTTTTTCATGCAATTCTCCTCCTTGATTATTCTCTCTATAAATCAAAACCGCTGAACACAACGAAGCATCTCTGCTCCGTTATATTCAGCGGTTATCCGTTTCAAATACATTCTATTATTACACAATAAAAAGGCGCAATCAGACTGCGATGCGATGCGATGCGATGCGATGCGATGCGATGCGATGCGATGCGATG
>CACZPL010000078.1 GCA_902783015.1 uncultured Lachnospiraceae bacterium | reverse complement strand
GCAGCGGTCCACAAGGTCAAGACCCTTCTGGTCGGTCAGACGGGAAATGATTCCGATCATATAAACGTTCTCATCCTCCGGGAGGCCAAGCTCCTTCTGCAATGCCTTCTTGTTTTCCACCTTGTTCTTGCGGTAATTCTTGATATTGTAATTTCTGTAGATCTTCTTATCCGTAGACGGATTGTAATCGTTGTAATCGATACCGTTTACGATACCCCACAAGGACTCATGCCGTGCGGAGAGCAGGCCCTCCATGCCCTCGCCGTACTGCGGAGACTGGATCTCCTGCGCATAGGTGTTGGACACCGTGGTGATCTTGTCCGCATATACAAGACCGCCCTTCAACATGCTGGCATCCCGATTCATCTCCAGCTTGTCCGGCGTGAAGAGATAATCCGGAAGTCCGGAATACTCCTGGATCGTCTTGATGTTCCACTTTCCCTGGAACTGCAGGTTGTGGATCGTCATCACGGACTTCATGCCGCTGTAGAAGGGATTGTTTGCAAACAGAGTCTTCAAATATACGGGCACCAGGCCTGCCTGCCAGTCATGGCAGTGGACGATGTCGGGCTGGAAGCCGACTCCCGGCAAAATAGAGAGGGCTGCCTTGCAGAAATAGCAGAACTTCTCGATGTCCCACTTGACATCCCCGTAGATATTGTAGCCGTTGAAATAGTATTCGTTATCAATAAAATAGACCGGCACACCCTCGTACTCTAAGTACATAACGCCCACGTACTGCTGCTTCCAGCCGATATCCATGTGGAAGTGGGTCAGGTACCGCATCTTGCTCTTGAACTTTTGCGGAAGGCACATATAATTCGGCATGATCACCCGGACATCATATTCCTTTTTGTCAAAAATTCGAGGCAGTGTTCCTACTACGTCCGCAAGTCCACCGGTCTTGACAAAGGGGACGCATTCTGATGCAATGTAAGCAACCTTTTTCATATATTGTAACCCTCCTAATTTTGGTTTTCACTAACGCTCATTATATCATACTCTGTTCATTTCCCGCAAGACCTCTCTTGTGACCTCCAGGTCCCCGTAACGCACCTTTTCATACAGATCCGTAAGGGGTCCCACGTCATCGAGCTCCTGTTCAAACAGCTCCTCCTCGATGTCGCGGCAGGTCTTGTTCGGCGCCAGCCGAATGTGATTTCTGTACCTTAAAATGCGCTCCCGGTAGATCCGCCTCGCGCGCTCTTTTTTCGAGAGCCGTACAAACGGAGACTCTTTCCTGTCCACGACCTCAACCTCGGTGTCCGTGTTTTTCTCCACAACCTCCACAATATCCGTCGCCGGGCGACGTTTCTTCGTAAAGAATTTCAAGAGCACAGAGAGAACCTTGAACAGAATAAACCCGACAATAACAAAGAACAACAGTCCGATGATCACATCCCATAAACCCGATGCCTTTGCCATATCCTCCGAGGTGACAAGATTATCACGCATGGTTTCAAGACCGGATGTATCCGCAAGCCTTCCGAAGAAGAGAATGATCAGTATCACAAACGTGAGCAGTGCGCTCGCAATGGCTTTGAGCACCAGCACGACCGCTGAAAGCAGAGTCTTTAGCTGCTCCGAGAAATCCACATTCCTCGTGAGAAAGATGAAAATGGCGATCACCAGGATGATCCCGCCGATCAAAAAGGCATTCACCTGCAGCATCTTGCGGATCGGAAGGCCGTTCACATCCTTTGTGGAACGGATATAGCCGCTGGTCCCGTCCAGATAAAGGCAGAGCAGATAATCCGTAAGCAGAATTAAAAGCACAATGTAGGAGACGCGCATCAAGACATCGCTCTTCACGGCGTAGCCGTAGATGTCGGCGGCCACGCACATCATAAAGAGCGGCCAGGGCGCCTCATCCACGGGCTTTAAAGTCGCTCCCCTCGACGCGTAGGCATACGAAGACGGAAGCATATAAAAGAGAATGATCAGTCCCGGCATGATCCGCGAGAAAAGAGTTCCCGGGATCAGCGCACAGATCACCGTCATCGCGATATGCAAAAACACGATCCACCCGTAGGACATACGCTCCCGGATCAGCCGCGAGAGCACAAAGCAGACGATGACCGTGGCGATCAGGGAAACCGTCGGCATTTCCTTTGCCACGATGATCCCTGAAAAATAGAGCACCAGGCACGCAAGCGCGCTCTCGTCAAGCATGCGGACCAAACGGCGCAGAAGCTCAATCCTATGCTTCATTCAGCTTTACCTCCAATCCACGCATATAGGGGCGAAACGAAGTCGTCTCCTGAATATCGAAATAGGGCACGAGCATGTGCACATCCATGCCTCGTTTTTTCAAATTGTCTAATCTTGTAGTCAGATCTTCTTTAAAATATGGAGATACCACGATCAACGTGGTATTCTTATCCAAAGTTTTTCCCGCCTCATCCACAAGGTTAAGGAAGGATTCGATCCCGCTCTTTTTCCCGATGCGGGCAAGCGCCATATCCACGGTTGCGGCGTGAGACCTTGTAGCGCCGTACATCGCGCCCACAGGCTGTCCGGAGATCACATCGATCCCGTTGCTCTTTAATCCCACGGGCACCCCCTTTTCAAGGAGCTCCTGCGCGATCGTGCTCGCCGCGGAGATCGCAAGCTCCTCCATGTAGTCTTCGCGCAGCATGATATTGGCCTCGAGATTCAAGAGGACCTGTACCTTGAGCATGGCCGCATATTCATAGAGGTTGACCATCAGCTGATCCGCACGGGCGGAGGCCTTCCAGTTCACGTGCTTCATGGTATCGCCGGATTGATACTCGCGGAGACCGCGAAACGAATACGGATCCTCACTTAGGCTTCGCTTCACCAAAATATCGCCGTACAGACTGGACAGCACGGCGCGTTCCTCCGGCAGCTTAAGCTTTTTCGGAAGGACATAGATCCAGGCGTTACTGTCGATGGTTTTCGCAAAGGTTCTTGTCATGAAGAAATCCTTTGTCAGGATGTTGACGTTGGAGATATTGTAATAGCCGCGCTTATCCGCGCGAAAAGAAAGCTTTCTGGTGATCCGTTCGTTGCCCATCACGGAAAACGCGTCGTTTCTGTGAAAGGCATCCGTCACCGTGCTGTTTTCACGGTCATCGAAAATGAAATGTCTGGAAGTTGAAAATTTGACATGAAAGATCGGAAGCGGCAGAAACTTGGCATTTTCCACCACCTCGCTGATGACGCTTCGCTCACCGGTCTCCACGTGGGGATCGGCAAAGGAAAGTGAAACCGTAAGGCCGCGGCTCCAAAGCTTCCTGGTCATGGTCCACTGAAGCAGATATATGATGATAACGATCAAGATTGCAAGTAAAAGACGCACTTATTTTTCCCAATCCTCTACCGGAACGCGCACCCTGCCGGCCACCTCTGTCAGAAGCTCCGCTTCCTTTCCAATGCTGCCGAAGCAGCTTAACCGATGTGCCCAAACAGGGATCAAAAGCTCCGCTACATCATCCGGTGTCACAAAGGCTCTGCCGTGGGTTGCCGCCAGACACTGGGACAGCCGTACCATGTGAAGCACACCTCTCGTGCTGACGCCGACCTCGATCCGGCCTTCCTCTCTTGTCGCCCGCGCAAGATTCACGATGTACTCGCGCACGGCCGCTCCCACATGCACCTTCTTTACATGCTTTGCGATCTTCTTGAGCTCCTCCGTGTTGGTGACAGCCTGAAGAGATACAAGCGGCTGTTCCTCCATGTAGGATTCGATGATCAAAAGCTCCTCCTTCTTCTCCGCCTGTCCCAGGGAAAGCTTCAGAGAAAAACGGTCGAGCTGGGCTTCGGGAAGCGGATAGGTTCCCGTCGTCTCCACCGGGTTTTCGGTGGCGATCACCAGGAACGGAAGGTTTAATTCATGTGTCTCACCGTCAATCGATACCTGCCGTTCCTCCATGGCTTCCAGGAGGGCCGATTGTGTACGCGGTGTCGCACGGTTGATCTCGTCCGCAAGCAGGATATTTGTAAATACAGGGCCCTTTACCAGACGAAAATCGTCTTCTCTTCGATCAAAGATTTTTAAGCCCGTGATATCCGACGGCATCAGATCCGGTGTAAACTGTACACGCTTAAAGCTGCCGGAAAGCGTTTTCGCCAGAGACTTTGCCAGCATGGTCTTTCCGGTGCCCGGCAAATCCTCGATCAACACATGTCCACCTGAAAAGAGGGCGCACAAAAGAAGCCTGATCTTGTCGTCCTTGCCGATGATCGCTTTTCCGACCTCCGCGATCACGCGGTCTGATGTGGTTTTGATATCTGAATAATCCATATTAAACCTCAATTATTCCGGGATCCTTCGCTTCGCTCAGGATGACAGACTGTTTAGTAAGCCCTTGTTCCGGCGTTGCGCGGCATCTGATCATACTTGTCCGCAAGCGCATTGATATCGGAATCATAACCTCTCGACATCGCTGCAAGCGCATCTTCTCCGGTGTTGCTGGTCTCGCTGATACTGTCGTATTTTTCCTTCAACTGCTCAAGCTCCGAGCCGTGGTAAGCCACCGACGAGGAGGGCAGCTGATAGTTCCTGCCTCTTGACTGCAGGAAACGGTAAGCAATCATAAAGGTCGCCTCATCAAACAGTGTCATGTATTTATCGTTGATGGCGCGCACGCACGCATCGATGCTCGGATAGGTCTCCGGATGGATCTCGCGGAAGATCTGATCAAAGCTGTCCATACAGATTTTTTCCTGCATTCTGAAATCCGAGGTAATCTGCTGCACCGCAAACGCGCGGATATAGGCGCGCAGGAAACCCGTCATGCCCTTGTACCACTCGTTGATACTGTCGTAGTCCTGGGACATGGCATAAACCTCCACCTCCCATTCCACGCTGGCATAGGAGGCATCCACAATGCGGTCGATCTCCTCCTCCGTCAGTGTCAGGTCGAATTTCTCATTGCAGTTTGCCACGATCTTTCTGCGTTTTGATTTTGAACGCGGCAGCGGACTGTGCGTTTTTCTCTTGGTCTGATCATTATAGGTCACGGTCGCATATTGACGCTCCCTGGTATTCTCCATGGCCTGCTGCTTGCCTTTGCTCGATTTCCCGATGCCGAAGATTTTCTTCATGATCACCCAGAAGCCGACGAAGGGTGCGGCCGCAAACAAAAGACCGATCAGCGGACCGACCAGCGAGCCGAAGACACTGATCAGGACGATCGCGGTTATGATCTTGCCGATTACATTATCCTTATCCACTTTATCGTATCCCTCCCCAAATTATCTGAGCGCCGCAAATACCATATCTCCGGCGTACAGCAGCACCAGGAACAATCCTTCGACGCGGTTGATATTCTTTGTAAAAGCAAAGAAATAGCACACGATACTCAACACGATCATGATCGCAAGATCAAAGATTGCCTCCATACTGACTCCGATCGGATGGATCGTTGCCGAAACACCGAGAATGAGCAGCACATTAAAAATGCATGATCCCACACAGTTGCCGACCGCGAGTCCGTTCTCTCCCTTCTTCGAAGCGACCACGGAGGTCACGAGCTCCGGAAGCGAGGTTCCGATGGCGATGATGGTAAGGCCGATCAAGGTCTCGCTCATACCGAAGGTCCGAGCGATCGCCTTTGCGTTTTCCACTACCAGCTGGCCGCCGCCTATGATACAGCCGACGCCCACCAGGATTAAAAGCGCACATTTCCAGTACGGAAGCGCCTGATAGTCCTCTTCGTTTTCTACCTTGTTTTTCTTCGCATCCACGATCAGGATCAGCAAATATGCCGCAAAAAATACGAGCAATAATATGCCAAGCCATCTGTAGATGGTTCCCGCATTCTCCGTATTCATGGGTGTGGAGAAGAAGTCTCCCTTTGTGATGCGCGTCCATGCTACACCCAGGAACAATATAACGGACACCACAATATCAATCGGGAAATCACGTTTCATGATCTTGCCGTCCACCGGGATGGGCTTGATCATGGCACACACGCCGAGCACCACCAGCAGGTTGAAGATATTCGAGCCCGTCACATTGGCGAGGGCAATGGCATTCGAGCCCTTGGCCGCGGCCGACACACTGACCGCAAGCTCCGGTGCGGAGGTTCCCATGGCCACAATGGTGAGGCCAATGATCACGCCTGGTACCTTAAAATTCTTTGCTAAGGCGGCACTGCCGTCCACAAACCAGTCTGCGCCCTTGATCAGGGCCACGAAGCCCACGATCAAAAGTAAAAAGTTCAAAAAAATCATTTTTTATTCCTCCTCAGGGAGGTTTGCATTGTGGAACACATCCTGCACATCATCGTCCTCATCGAGCAGGTCCATGATACGGTTGAACTGCTTGATATCTTCCTCGGCTGTCAGATCCACATAGTTCTGCGGAATCATTGTCACCTCCGCCTGTACCATGGGGATATTTTCCTTCTCAAGCGCCTCACGTACTGCGGAAATATCCGCCGGCGCCGTCAGGATTTCGAAGCTGTCCTCCTCGTCGGAGAAATCCTCCGCTCCCGCATCTAAAGCAAGCATCATCAGCTCATCGGCATCACCCGTGTAGGCCTCCTTGTCGATGATGATCTGTCCCTTTTCGTCGAACATATATGACACGCAGCCCGTGGTACCCACGTTGCCGCTCCCCTTGGTAAACGCATTTCTCACGTTTGCGGCCGTACGGTTCTTGTTATCCGTCAAGGCGTTCACGATGATCGCTGTGCCGCTGGGGCCGTATCCCTCATAGGTGATGGCTACGTAGTTGACGGCGTTTGCATCGCCGGCTGCCTTCTTAATACCGCGCTCGATCGTATCATTGGGCATGTTGTTGCTCTTTGCCTTTGCGATCACATCTCTGAGCTTGCTGTTATTGGCCGGATCCGGTCCGCCCTCCTTAACAGCAACCGCGATCTCACGTCCGATGATGGTAAAGATCTTGCCCTTTGCAGCATCGTTCTTTTCCTTCTTGTGCTTGATGTTCGCAAATTTTGAATGTCCTGACATTTTCTAGTCCTCTTCTTTCTTTGATTCTTCGTTTTTTATACATTTCACAAGACGTATCATCTTGTCCTTTATCTTTACGGGTATGAATTTATACCCTTGATAATCGATCTCCGGCTTTTCGCCGTCCTTCGGCAGGCGCCCCAGCATGTAGAGCATGAAGCCGTTTACCGTCTCGATATCCTCGTCGGGAAACTCCACGGAAAGCGCCTCGGAAACCTCCTCTAATCCGGCGTCACCGCGGATGATGTAGTCCCCGTTCTTGATCCTTCGGATGAAGGTCTCCTCCTCATCGTGCTCATCGGATATATTGCCCACGATCTCCTCGATGATATCCTCCATGGTGACGATCCCGTCGGTCTGCCCGTATTCATCCACCACGATAGCCATGTGGATCTTTTCGCGCTGCATCTTGTTTAAGAGCTTTGCGATCCCGATGGTTGGATGTATGAAGATCGGGTCGTCCAACGCATCGGTCACCTTTGCCGTCGGCTGTTTCATATAGTTTTCGATGAGGTCACGCAGATGTACGATCCCCACAATGTTATCGATATCGCCGCTGTAGATGGGGTAACGCGTAAAACTGTTTTCAAGGGCAAAGTTTAAGGCTTCCTCCACGGTCACCGTGTCCTCAAGACCTAAGATCCGCTGACGGTTGGTCATGACATCCTTGGCACACTTGTCGGAAAACTCGAAGATATTGACGATCATCTCCGCCTCGTTATCCTCGATCACTCCCTGCTCATTGCCCTCCTCCACCATGGAGAGGATTTCCTCCTCCACCTCTTCGGAGGATTTTTTGTTAAATATTTTCATGTTTTAATCCTATCGACTTAAGTCAAGTAATTCACGCAAGCGACTCTCTTGCCGCCCTCGTAATACACGCGGGGCACGCGCCTTGCGATGTTGCACACGAGCTCGTAGTTAAAGCTTGCGGCAGGTGCAGCAACCTCCTCCACACTCACCTCGCAGTCGCCGTCTCTTCCGATCATGATGACCTCGTCTCCCACGGCTGTTTCCGGGATCTCGCTCACATCCACCATGATCTGATCCATGCACACGCGACCGATGATGGGTGCGTATTTGCCGTGGATGATCACGCGGCCCGTATTGGAAAGCGCCCTCGGATATCCGTCAGCATAGCCGCAGGTGATCGTTGCGATCCTCGTGTCACGGCAGGTGACATAGGTCCAGCCGTAGCTGACACCCCGGCCTGCCGGCACCGTCTTCACGTGCGCCACATGACATTTCAAGGACATAACGGGACGGATCTCCACATCGCGGTTTACCTCGTCCGACGGATACAGACCGTAGGTTACGATACCCATGCGGAACATATCAAACTCACCGTCCGGGAGTTCCATGGTGCCCGCGCTGTTATCTATATGCTTCAGCGAAAAACTGATCCCGCGCTCCTCAAGAGCCCGGATAAACGAAAGGAATCGTTCCTTCTGTTTGAAAGCGTACTGCTTGTCCATCTCGTCGGCCTTGGCGTAGTGGGTAAAGATTCCCTCGATCTCCAGTCCCGGAAGCTCCTTTAGCGATGCTGCCGCGATGATCCCTTCCTCATCCGTCTGAAAACCGATGCGGCTCATACCGGTGTCCACCTTGATATGTACCTTGGCGCGTACACCCTTTTCTACCGCAAGCTCCGAGAGCTTTTTGCACGCTTCCGCATCGTAGACCGCCTGCGTGATATGGTGATCCAACAGACGTTCAAAGTCTTCTTCCGCCGTGTATCCGATGATCAGGATCGGCTTTGTGATCCCGGCGTTACGAAGCTCCACCGCCTCATCGATGGTGGCAACGCCGTAATAATCCGACATTGTATCTATTCTTTTTGCGATCTCAACCGCGCCGTGGCCGTAGGCATCCGCCTTGATCACCACCAGTGTCTTCATGCCCGGCTTTAAAGCCTGCATCTGTCTGATATTGAACTTTAATGCGTCCATGTCGATGGCCGCATAGATCCTGTTGTAGTCAGCTGACAAGCTGCTCTCCTCCAATATACCTGAAATGGCCCGTGCGATATCCCGCGCGAGCATGCTGTAGCTGCCGAGCTCTTTTGCCGCATAGCTTCCCGCCATGCCGTGCAAAAGACACGCAAGCTTTGCCGCCTCAAAGGGCGCGCATCTCTGTGCAAGCAGCCCGCCGCAGATTCCGGCAAGCACATCGCCCGCACCTCCCGTTGCCATTCCGTGGTCTCCGCAGGTATTGATATACCCTTCTTCACCACCGTCCGAGACAACACTTTTTGCATCCTTTAATATTACCACACATCTATGCTCTTTGGCAAAAACTTTTGCGATTTTATGTTTGCTTTCTTTTATTTCCGCCACCGGAAGTCCCGTCAGCCGTGACATTTCCTTCAGATGGGGCGTAATGATCATGCCGGATGCCGCCACCTGTCCCCAAAGAGCCGGTTGCTTTGATAAGATATTAAGGGCATCCGCATCCGCGACGAGCTCCCCTTCAAAATGCGAGAGCACCCATTTTACGATGTACATGGCCGTATCGGATTGCGAAAGCCCCGGTCCGAGCACGCAGACATCCGCTCCGGCAAGCGCCCGGGACAGCGTCTGCTCCACGGAGGACGTATCTGCGGCATCGTAGGTCAACAGCACCGCCTCGGGAAGCCGGATCTGAAGGATCTCCCGGTTTTTCTCGTCGGTCACGACTCGCACCAGGCCGCAGCCCGTGCGATAGGCCGCCTCACCCGCAAAGGTGAGCGCTCCCGCCATATTCACGGCGCCGCCGATCACGCATACGGTGCCGTAGGTTCCTTTGTGGGAATCCGCACGGCGCTGAGGAAGCAGCCGATCCGCATCCGCTGTATCGTAGGTATAAAGGTTGTCATCTATATATTTTTTCATAACTAAAACCATAAGGGCTCCGATACATCAGAGCCCCAGTAATCACTTTCTTTTGATTTGATTATAAAGATAGCTTAATATAAACAGGTCATTTGCCGAGTTTTCGTCTTCGTCATCGTCCATGGAGAACAGTGAGCTCGTAGACGTATTCATACCGGACAGCTGCTCGAGCAGGTACTGATAATAGGACACCATG
>CACZPL010000077.1 GCA_902783015.1 uncultured Lachnospiraceae bacterium | reverse complement strand
TACACATTAATCTCTGCCTTAACTCCGAGCAACTCTCGATTCTCGTCCAGTATCGGCTTCACAACCTCCGCCAGGAACTCCGCCGTCTGCTCCGGCGCTCTTCCGACGAAGTTTTTCGGCTCGAGCAGCGCCACGATCTCCTCCTTCAACATACCGAAGGCCGCATCATTAGCGATCAAATCAACCAGGTTATTCTCGTTACCGAACTTCTTCACCTGCTCACCGGCCTGCATGGAGTACTCACGAATCTTCTCATGCAGTTCCTGTCTGTTGCCGCCGCGCTTTACAGCATCCATCATGATATTCTCCGTCGCCATGAAAGGAATCTCCTTCATAAAGTGCTGATAGATCACCTTGTCATACACCACAAGACCATCCACCACATTCAGGTAGAGATCCAGGATGCCGTCGATGGCGAGGAAGCCCTCCGGTACGGAGAGACGCTTGTTCGCGGAGTCATCCAGGGTACGCTCAAACCACTGCGTAGCGGCTACGATGGCCGGGTTTAACGCATCCGTCATCACATAATCGGCGAGAGAAGCGATACGCTCGGAGCGCATGGGATTTCTCTTATAAGCCATGGCAGAAGAACCGATCTGATTTTTCTCAAAGGGCTCCTCCACCTCTTTCAAATGCTGCAGCAAACGAATATCATTGGAAAACTTGTGTGCCGACATGGCGATGCCCGAGAGCACATTTAACACTCTCGCATCCACCTTTCTGGAGTAAGTCTGGCCGGACACCGGATAGCAGGCATCAAAGCCCATTTTCTCAGCGATCTTGCCGTCGATCTTCTTCACGGTCTCGTGATCCCCGTTAAAGAGTTCGAGGAAGCTAGCCTGGGTTCCCGTAGTACCCTTGCAGCCGAGCAGCTTCTGCTGGCTGATCATATAATCCACATCCGCGAGATCCAAAAGAAGCTCCTGCATCCAGAGCGTCGCACGTTTGCCGACGGTCGTGGGCTGTGCGGGCTGGAAATGCGTGAAGGCAAGGGTCGGCAGATCCTTGTACTTGTCAGCAAACTTGGAAAGCTCATCGATCACATTAATCAGCTTCTTTCTGACGAGCTTTAAAGCCTCCGTCATGATGATCACATCGGTGTTGTCGCCCACATAACAGCTCGTGGCACCGAGATGAATGATACCGGCAGCCTCCGGGCACTGCTGACCGTAGGCATAAACATGGCTCATCACGTCGTGGCGCACCAGCTTCTCGCGCTCCTTTGCAACCTCATAATTGATATCCTCCGCATGGGCTTTCAGCTCTGCGATCTGTGCATCCGTGATACGCGGGTTTCCGTCCGCGTCGAGAAGATTCAGCTCCTGCTCCGTCTCGGCGAGAGCGATCCAGAGTTTTCTCCAGGTCTTAAACTTCATGTCCGGAGAAAAAATGTACTGCATCTCCTTACTTGCATAGCGCTCCGAGAGCGGGCTCACGTATTTATCGTTACTCATAACAGCTCCTCCTGTTTTTCAAATTATACACTTACACCGTAATATAACACATACATTTTTTTCTTTCAACCTCCTTGACGCCACGGGCACGATTCTGTTATAATTCAGTTACATATGAAAACATCCATGGAGGATTAAACCATGCACGAAAAGAGACGATACGAAAGACTTCCGATCAAGTTGAATCTTGAGGTATCAAATCTGTTTAAGCAGGATACACCGCCGGTTCAAACGGCAGAGCATACCGAAATCGAAGTGTTTGATATATCAAAGGCAGGCATCGGTTTCATGTCCGAGACGGAGCTTCCCGTGGGCTACTACTTCAATGCAAGACTTGAATTTGAGACCACAGATGAGATCATCCTTTCCGTAGTCAAGATCCTCTATGTTACGCCGATCGGCGATTGCGGTTACCGCTACGGCTGTGAATTCGTAGGACTTCCGTCCATGTACGATCACATCTTCGAGGAATACGGCAGTTCGATCTCCTCAGAGGAAAGAGAACAATACAATTCATAACATACAGCAATAAAAAATCCGGTATTAACCGGATTTTTTATTGCTCCTGTCCCACATAATCTTCATATTCCATCCCCTCCGAGATCTCGTGGAAGCCCTCCGTGCTGTCCTTTTTAAACAGCACCATAAAGGTCTGGAACAAAAGCTTGATATCAAGCCAGAAGCTGTATTCTTCAATGTACATCAGGTCTAAGATCAGCTTGTCACGCGGCGAGGTATTGTACTTACCCGCAATCTGCGCGTAACCCGTGATCCCGGCCTTTACACGCAGCCGGTACTCAAACTCCGGCAGCTCCGAGGTATAGTTAAAAATATTCGCGAGCATTTCGGGGCGCGGTCCCACCACGCTCATCTCGCCCTTCAACACATTGACAAACTGCGGGATCTCATCGATCCTGTATTTTCTGAGAACTTTTCCGACCTTTGTCACACGGTCATCGTTTTCCACATAAGAGTAGTTGTCCACGTCCTCCCGCATGGTGCGGAATTTATAAACCGAAAAGATGAGTCCGTCTCTTGTCGCGCGATTCTGCTTAAAGATCACACTGCCCTTGTCCTCCGCCTTGATGGCGATGGCTGCGATCAACGCAAGCGGCGAAGTGATGACCAGCGCGATGACCGAAAGCGCAATATCCATGACACGCTTGATAAACCTCTGCTCCAAGGTAAGTCCCTTCGAGTAATTACCGAACATTGAGACATCGTCTAAGATATAATGCTTGGAGGTGCGCTCCAGCACATCGTGCATATCCGGATTAAAGTAGACGTTCTTCATGTTCTGGTAACAGAATTCCACGATCTCGGTGCGCTCCTTGATGGGCACATCATAGATGAACACGGTGTCGCTCTGGAGGATATAATCCCTGAGCTTATCCACCCTGTAATCACAGGCCTTCTTTACTTCGTACTGAAGCTTGTACTTAAACACGCCGCGCGCGATCTCCGAAAGGCTCTGTCTCGAAGATGTGATGATCAGACACTGCTCCGGATCATAGATCATGAAATACAGCTTGTTACCGCCGTATACAAAGATCAGGATAAAGACTACCTGCACCGCAATAATCGGAACAAGCAGCCAGGGGCGCTCCAACTGGAAAACCTTGTTGTTGTTCTCGTTGGTGTTCATGATGGACAATGAAAGCATCGCAAACACATCGGTAAAGATCGCCGTGAGGACCAGCGAGTAGACGATGGGCTTGCTCTTTCGCTTTCCGATATCATACCGCCCGTAGATGCTCAAGAACATGTAGGACATGATGATATAGGTCGCGATCACGACCATCGTGGTTCTCGAGATGTTTAACAGCTGGAAATTCTTCCTCGCGTAGGTCCAATAAAAGGTCACAAAGATCAGAAGATACAGCACGGTCTTCATACAGAAAATAAGCGTATTTTCAAGCTTTTTGATCTTAGATTTCATAACCCTTTTCCCTGATCACATTCGCTACGGATTCAGCGCACTCCCTGCAGAGCTCATCGGTCTCCGCTTCCACCATCACTCTCGCAAGCGGTTCCGTTCCGCTCTTTCGAAGCAGGATCCTGCCGTTTCCTCCGAGCTTCTCTTCCACCGCCTTCTTTGCAAGAAGGACATCCGGATCATTCAGCGCAGCCTCCTGATCCTTTACGCGCACGTTCACGAGCACCTGCGGATAGATCTTCAGTCCGCGGGTAAGCTCCGACATGGCGCATTTATTCTCCACCTTGACCTCCATCAGCTTTAAGGAGGTCAGGACACCGTCACCGGTCTGAGAATTCTTGGAAAAGATGATGTGACCGCTCTGCTCGCCGCCCAATACATAACCGTTTTCCATCATGTTTTCATAAACATATTTATCACCCACGGTGGTCTGCTCGTAGCCGATATCCGCAGCTTCAAGGGCCTTGTAAAGACCCATATTGGACATCACGGTGGTCACCACCTTGTTGCCCACAAGCTGTCCCTTTTGCTTCATATATTTTCCGCAGATGTACATGATCGCGTCACCGTCGATCAGATTTCCCTTTTCATCCACTGCCAGACAACGGTCCGCATCGCCGTCGTAGGCAAAGCCGCAGTCAAGTCCGTTTTCAACCACGAATTTCTGCAGGCCCTCGATATGCGTGGAGCCGCAATCCGTATTAATGTTGGTGCCGTCCGGATCCGCGTTGATCACATAGGTCTTTGCGCCGAGAGCATCAAACACCGGCTTGGCCACCGTAAAGGATGCGCCGTTTGCACAGTCAAGTCCCACCTTGATATTCTTGAAGGAACGTGTCGGCAATGTCATCAGATAGCCGATGTAGCGGTTTCTGCCCATGGAATAATCCGTGGTCCGTCCGATCTTTTCCTTCGTTGCAAGCGGAAGCTCCGGAATCTCGCCGTCAATGTATTTTTCGATCTCCTCCTCCACGGAAGCGTCGATCTTGGCACCGTGGTTGTTGATGATCTTGATGCCGTTGTCGTAGAACGGGTTGTGGCTGGCGGAGATCATGATGCCGCAGTCAAACTCGTCCGTGCGCACAATATAGGAAACACTGGGCGTAGGTGTCACGTGCATCAAAAACACGTCCGCTCCGCTGGCAGTAAGTCCTGCCACCAGCGAATATTCAAACATATAACTCGAACGACGGGTATCCTTACCGATCACGATGCGTGCACGGTCATCCCCCTCGCCTGTTTTATCTTTTCCGAAATAGTATCCTAAGTATCTGCCGACCTTATACGCATGCTCTACCGTAAGAACCACATTTGCCTCGCCGCGAAAGCCGTCGGTGCCGAAATACTTTCCCATATTTGTATCTCCTTTTTTGTAAGGTCATTTTGATAACACATAATCCATGTTATTATAGCGCATTCTGAAAAAAAAGTCAAAAAAAGGGACGGTGGCCGTACCACCGTCCCGGCATCTCATGAATAATCCCACTCGGCTTCCATGATATCGATCCGCTCTGCACTGTTTCTTCTATTCGTTTTCTTCTTCAAACAATCCTCTCGTAGTCTTGCTCTTATCGATCATCAATTCGGCAGCCTGCTTCCTGTTCTCGATGGTCACCTCCGTATAGCTGCCGCCGGACTCGCCGTCTATGGTCCAGGCGATCTCCTCCTCGCTCGTGATGGTGATTTTCGAAGCCGTGGTGCGGTAGAACATCTCGCTCTCACCGAACTCATTGGATATATAAGCCGAAACGACCTCCTGCAGCTCGGAAACGTTCGAAGGCTTTTTGATGAACATGCAGTCAAACTTTCCGTCATCTAAGACCACATGTTTTGTACCGCGGATCTTAAAGCCGGCAACGGAGAAGGAGTTTGTGATCATCCCGTAGATGTACTCTCCGGTGATCACCTTGTCATCCATATCCGCTGTGATCTTATATGCCTTATAGTTTACGAGATTACGCACCGCCTCTATGATGTAGGCGGAATGTCCCATCACCTTTTTCAGGGACTGCTTTGTGTTGTAGGAGATATCCGTAAACATACCGAAGGCCGCGATGTAGATAAAGTTTTTATCCGCAAAGCTTCCCACATCCACCGGTGTCGCGTGTCCGTCCACGATCTGCTGCGCAGCCTCCGTGGGCTTGGTGGATATCATCAGCGTCCTCGCGTAGTCGTTCGTGGACCCAGCCGGGATATAGCCGATGGGCGTCTTCTTCCCCTCCATCTTCATGTAGCCGCGGATCGTGTTGTTCAATGTACCGTCACCGCCCGCGCAAACGATCAGGTCATAGTTTGCGCCCTCCGCGATGCAGGTTCGCTCCGCATCCTCCGGGTCTGTCGTCGGATGAATGGTCACCTCGTATCCGCCCTTTTGAAAGATCAGGACAATCTCAAATATATCGTTTTTGATCGCCGTTTTACCCGCATTCGGGTTCACGATAAAGAGAAGCTTTTTCATTTATTTCTCCGCTTTAAATAGTTTACAAGTCCGCGCTTTCTGAGCTTGCAGGCCGGGCAATTACCGCAGCCGTCCCCCTTGATCCCGTTGTAGCAGGTGAGTGTCTCGTTGCGAACCAGATCAAAGCCGCCGAGTTCATCAGCCATGGCCCATGTCTCTTCCTTGTCGATCCACATGAGCGGCGTGATGATATTAAATGTATACTCCATCGCCAGATTGAGAGAAACGTTGAGGGACTTGATAAACACATCCCTGCAGTCCGGATAACCGGAAAAGTCACTCTGCGAAACGCCGGTGATGATGTCCCGCACGCCTCTTTGCTTGGCATAGATCGCAACAAAGGTGAAGAATACCATGTTGCGGCCGTCCACAAAGGTGTTCGGAGGGCCGTCCTCCGGCTTTACCTCGTCGACTTCAATATCACTGCGTGTCAGCGAGTTCGGTGCCAGCTGGTTTAGCAGTGACAGATCTAGTGTCTCGTGTTCCACGTTAAGCTTGGCGCAGATTTCTCGCGCGCAGTCAAGCTCGGCTTTATGGCGCTGACCGTAGTCGAAGCTGACCGCATATACCTTTTCATATCTTTTTAACGCATAAAGCAGACAGGTTGTGGAATCCTGTCCGCCCGAAAAGCAAACTACCGCTTTTGTTTCCATTTTTTTCTCCTCGACGACGCTGCTACGCTCCCGGCAGGTATTTTTCGACCCGCTCTGAGCGGAGGAATAACATACGGCTTGACGGGTCGCTCTCGAAAAGCACCATGCCTCGCGCATAGCAGCTGTTTACTGCAATCATTTAAGCATCATAAGTAATCTATTTTGCATGGCGGGATCTGTGTCAAAGCAACCTGTAAAGGTTGTGGTCATGGTCTTGGCGGTATCCTTCTTTATGCCGCGTGCCGTCATGCAGCTGTGGCAACCCTCGATCACAACCGCGCAATCCTCTGTGCCCGTTACCTTGCGCATGATGTAGGCAATATCCTCTCCGATACGCTCCTGCAGCTGAAGTCTCTTGCAGACCATGTCCGCGATTCGCGCGATCTTGGAAAGCCCGAGCACCTTATTTTTCGGGATATAGGCAACGGATACCTTCATGTCATACATCAGCGCGATATGATGCTCGCAGTAGGAATAAACGTCAATGTCCTTTACCAGTACCAGCTTTCCGGGCGGCACGGCAAAAGCGTCTTCATCCTCTAAAGAAAAGGACCTGTCAAACATCTCCGCGATCTCATCGTTCGTGTAATTCATACCCTCAAATACTTCCTCGTACATACGGGCCACGCGATCCGGGGTATCCTTTAAGCCCTCGCGATCCGGGTCATCACCCAGCGCGATCAATATGCCTCTGATATGTTCTCTTATCGCATCTTTGTCTATCATGTTAAACTCCTCGCTTTTCCGGATCCCAGATGAACTTGTGCAGCTGCAG
>CACZPL010000076.1 GCA_902783015.1 uncultured Lachnospiraceae bacterium | reverse complement strand
TAAGAACCTCACCTATTCCCAAAGATTCGTAGCGGACATTCTGATAGAACTCCGTTACGCCCTTGGCAATATTAAAAAGGTCACAGAACTCGTTAAGCAACTCGACAAAACGCTGCCGGCTAAAAGTTTCAACTCGGCAAGTCATGTCTGTTAACTGTTCCATGATTCTGTAATACTCTGTCAGTTTTTTCTTATCCATACCACACCCCCTTGGTACAAACAGTCCAACTGTGTCTTAGGGATATTCTACCACATATGTCTGAATATTCATAGAACTTTATTTTTGTGACAAATTTGACTGACAAAAATTACATACAAAAGCCTTCCCTTTTGGGGAAGGCATGTTTTTGCTATAGTGCCGCTTTCAGCTGTCTTTTCCGTTCATACATCTTCTTGTCGGCTCGTTTAAACACATCGCCGAAGTCCTTGTCGAAATCCGGACTGTAAACTGCAAGTCCGCCGGAGACACTTACGGTTTCATTATTGTTCCTGTCTTCTACCGCGTTATTAAACTCCTTAAGAAGCCGCTCTCTGTTTTCATAATCGTCGCCTTCGAGAATTGCAACAAACTCATCGCCGCCGATACGGAATACCGGGCTGTGCTTAAAGGCCACACAGATCATTCGGCAGGCAACTTTTAAATATTCGTCGCCGGCTTCGTGTCCCTTGGTATCATTTATGGCTTTCAGCCCGTTCAGCTCGAATACAACCACGCCGTAGGATGAAAGCTCGCCGCCTTCAACGCGTTTGTTGACTCTTTCAACCGCATCATTGTAGGCATGTTTGCTTTTAACTCCCGTCAAAGCGTCTCGGTAGGCTATCTGCCTGTTGGATTCAATTTCCTGCGCATAGGCACTGGTTTCATCCATGTAAACAAAGGAGTGAATCATACAGGTCGCAAGCATACATCCCATTGCATAAAACGGCTGAAGCGGATACAGACACTGCAGACCTATGAACGCAGTCATAATAAGTCCGGATGCTCCCACCGCCGCATACTGGAGCTTTGCAGCACCTTTGACCCTCGGCACTTTAATGAAAGTATAGCAGGCTGTAATGAAATACAGGGTCATCTGTATGATGAGGGTAATGTATCTGGCCTGGCCTGTCTGATATACCTTGTCTTCATTGAAGTAAAATGCAAAAGGAACAAAGAGGTTGATTATAAGGACGATGACTTCATAGATGAGTATAATCCACCCACCGTAAATCAGGAATTTTGAAAAGCTACCTCTGTGTTTTAAGTAGGCAACTACATACCTGGTCCAAAGAAGTACCGACAGTACCATGGAAAAGAAGTAGACTACCGTATCGATGTAGACGGCAACTATTAATTTGGCGTCGTATAAGGTTCCCCAGAGTATATCGGTGATGTAGTAGAGCATAACCGAATACAGGAACAGACGATATCTCTTTTTTTCAAGAGTATTTTCCATCCTGTCACGGCTTATCAGCGTTTTTAAGTTGATAATGACATGTATCGCCATAGCCAACATGCCGACTCTTGCATAATACATTGAGTTACTCCCTAAATCTTTTTATCCCACTAAAACCTTAACACCAATCTCATTCTTTGTCACGCGTTTTTATCATTTAACGTATACGTCTTTGCTTTGAATCAACCGGCCAATAAAAAACACGCCCTGCAGCAAGCCTGTGGGCGTGTTTTAAATCGATTTATTCATATTCAACCGTTGCCGGCGGCTTTGGTGTGTAATCAAAGAGTACGCGGTTGATTCCCGGAACTTCCGAAATGATTCTGTTAACAAGATGGTCGATGAGCTCATCTGACAGATGCTCCACCGTAACTTCCATAACGTCTGTAGTGTTAATGGCACGGATGATGCATGGCCAGTCAAAAGTTCTCTTGCCATTCTTAACGCCTGTGGACTTAAAGTCGGGCACTACGGTGAAATACTGCCATACCTTTCCAGCAAGACCGTTCTTTTCGAACTCTTCACGGAGGATGGCATCTGACTCGCGGACTGCCTCAAGACGGTCTCTTGTGATTGCGCCGGGGCATCTTACGCCGAGACCCGGTCCCGGGAACGGCTGACGGAATACCATGTTGTCGGGAAGGCCAAGTTCCTTACCTACTACACGTACCTCGTCCTTAAAGAGCATGCGGACAGGTTCTACAAGTTCGAACTTCATGTCCTCCGGAAGTCCGCCCGCATTGTGATGCGCCTTGATGCCTTTTTCGCTCTCTAAAATATCCGGCCAGATCGTGCCCTGTGCCAGGAATTCAATGCCGTCTAACTTTCTTGCCTCCTCGGCAAATACCTCTATAAATTCACCGCCGATGATCTTGCGCTTGGTCTCCGGATCCGTAACGCCCGCAAGCTTGTCTAAGAAGCGGTCCGTTGCATCCACGTAGACAAGGTTTGCCTTCATCTGGTTTTGAAATACCTCGATCACCTGCTCGGGCTCGCCCTTTCTGAGTAAGCCGTGGTTTACGTGTACACAGGTGAGCTGATTGCCGATCGCCTTGATCAAAAGTGCTGCTACTACGGATGAATCCACACCGCCGGAAAGCGCAAGTAATACCTTCTTATCGCCAATCTGCGCCTTCATGGCCTCTACCTGCTCCGCGATGAACGCTTCGGCAAGCTCCGGAGTGGTGATCCGGACCATATCGTCCGGTCGTCTGTCTGCTGCCATTTTGTAACCCTCCTTTATAAAAATAATAAAACAAGTATATTCTATACAGGTTGTAAAAGCAACAAAAAACTATGCGGTATCGCCTCTGTTTGGTTTGATTTTGAGAAAGAGTTGTGGTATTGTAGTCGGGAATGTGACAAAAGAAAAAAGGAGTTATATGAAATGATCAAACAATTATCGATTTTTGCGGAAAATGCAAAGGGCGCAATGATGCGGATATCAAAGACCGTCTCGGACGCGGGCGTGGATATCTACAACGTTGTCACAAACGACAGTGCCGAGTTCGGTATCGTGCGTATGTTGGTCACCGACCCGGAACGGGTGGAGAAGCTTTTGACGGAGGCAGGTTACATGTGCCATGTCGATAAGGTGGTCGGCGTGCTGATCCCGGATGACGTGGGAAGCCTGACAAAGCTACTTGCCACTTTGTATGAGTGCAATATCAATATCGACTATCTCTATGTTTCATACAGCAGGGATTCCAAAACCCCGCTTGCGGTGATGAAGGTTGCCGATTACGCTGAGGTGGAATCAAGCCTCGGCAGCAGAGGATATCAATTCGTTTAGGAGGCGTATTTAATTGAACAAAGATAAGCTGAAACCGATGCTGTTCAGCAACTTGAAGAATTACGACGGAAAGAAGCTTGTAAAGGATCTTGTGGCGGGCGTGATCGTGGCGATCATCGCGCTGCCGCTTTCCATTGCACTGGCGATCGCTTCGGGGGTCGGTCCGGAACAGGGTCTTTACACGGCCATTGTGGCGGGATTTATCATATCCTTCCTCGGCGGAAGCCGCGTGCAGATCGCAGGACCCACGGCGGCCTTTGCCACCATCGTTGCAGGCATTGTTGCCCAAAACGGCATGTCGGGTCTTGCACTTGCGACCATCATGGCCGGTATCATCCTGATCCTGATGGGCTTTTTGCGTCTCGGTTCCCTGATCCGGTTCATTCCCTACACCATCACCACCGGTTTTACCGCAGGAATCGCGGTGACCATTGTGATCGGGCAGGTCAAGGATTTTATGGGCCTTACCTATCCCGATGGGACAAAGACCATCGAGACCATCGACAAGGTCAAGGCGATCTCAAACAATCTGGAAACCATAAACTGGCAGGCAGTCCTCGTGGGCTGTGTCTGCCTGGCCGTGCTTATCGTGTGGCCCTTCGTCACGGACAAGATCCCGGGTTCGCTGATCGCGGTCTTTGTGGGGATCGCTATGGTGAAGCTCTTACACTTAAATGTCAACACCATCGGCAATCTGTACACCATCAGCAACAAGCTTCCGACCTTTACCATGCCGAATTTTTCTTTTGAAATGGTCAAGACCATGTTGCCGGATGCCTTTACCATCGCAATCCTGGCGGCTATTGAGTCGCTGCTTTCCTGCGTGGTGGCAGACGGTATGATCAATTCGCATCACCGCTCCAATATGGAACTGATCGCGCAGGGCGCGGGCAATATCGGTTCGGCACTCTTCGGCGGTATCCCCGCAACGGGCGCCATCGCGCGGACCGCGGCCAATGTGAAAAACGGCGGACGCACCCCGATCGCGGGCATCACGCACTCCATTGTGCTTGTATTGGTACTCGTCGTCCTTATGCCTTACGCGGCGCATATTCCCATGCCGACCATTGCGGCCATCCTCTTCATGGTAGCCTACAATATGTGTCAGTGGAGGCCTTTTGTACATCTTTGCAAGACAGCGCCCAAGAGCGATATCCTGGTGCTCGTGATCACCTTTGTCTTAACCGTGGTCTTCGACCTTGTGGTAGCCATCGAGGTGGGCATGCTGATCGCGGTGATCCTCTTTATGAAGCGTATGAGCGAGGAGACCAGCGTGAAGGGCTGGGAGTATTATGATCCCGACGAGGACCCGGACGGACCGGAGCTTAAGATGGTGCCGAAGCATGTGCGTGTGTACGAGATCACGGGCCCCATGTTCTTCGGAGATGCCGATCGACTGACAGGCGTGAACTTCAAGGATTTCACCCGTGTGATCATCATCCGTATGCGCGGTGTCCCGGCGCTTGACGCTACGGCTATGCATGCCATGGAACAGCTCTATGACCGCTGCAGCGAGCGAAATATCAAACTCGTGTTCTCGCATGTCAATGAACAACCCTATCGCACCATGGAGCGAGGCGGCTTTGTAGAAAAGGTCGGAAAGGAAAACTTCCGCCCCAACATCGACGCGGCCCTCGATTGGGCGGCACAACTCTAAATACAACAAACAAGTACCGACAGAATACTTGTGAATCAAACTCAAATATGATAGAATATCAACAGTTGTTTTATGATTATAAATGAGGGAGGTACAAACCAATGGAGAATGCAAAGAACTACGTTATCTACAGCGGTGATTCCTGGGAGATCGAGCTTCGTCCGCGTAACAACGCGCACGCAAACGAGCCCAACATGAAGGTGTGGATCATCAGAGAAGGCCAGGAGGTTGCGCAGTATACCAACCATTATCGCGGCTACGGCCACTATCAGGATCACGAGGAACTGCTTCCTGCAGACATCAGTGATGTCGCAAAGAAGGCATGGGACATGTTGAAGGAAGCGCCGTTTGATGACGCAATGCTTGAGAAGATGAAGGCGCTGGCGGAGTAAATCCGCAGGCGGTTTATACATGGCTAAGAGAAAAACGAAAAAAGAGCGATCGGGCGACAGGTTCCATCATTACCAGATAGAGCTTCTGGTTGTTTTCGTTACCATTATCCTGGTAGTGACCGCGATCCTTTCGTTTGTGATCCTGGGGCTGTCCGGCAGGGTGCTGAAGCGCATGAGCTCGGACCTGATCGCAGCCAACAGCCGCCAGCTTGAGCTCAATATCAACTCCTACCTGGAGCGAGCGGAAACCATATCCACATTGCTTTTCTCGGATGAGTCTTATTATCTCTACGACGCGACGGATGAAAGCCTGTCGGAGTACGATAAGATCAAATGCGAAGAAAAGATCAGGGATCGTATCGTGGATATCGGTCTCATGGAAAACTATTCTGATTTCGGTATCATTTATTCGGATGATCATAGGGTGGGCTGGATCTCCCACGGGACGCAGGAGCTGTTTCCCGAGGGTGGTCTTTACGCGGCCTTTTCGGATTATATTGTAAATCCCAAGAAAAATGACGGTTGGTGCTTCGGAATAAACGGAAGCACCGACCGCCTGTATTACGTAAAAAGATTGAATAAAAACGCGATCCTCGTCTCCGCGTTTTATACGCGGGAGCTTTCCTCCGTGTTTATCTACCCGGAGCAGCTCGAGGAGATGACGATCCGCCTGGTCAATGAGGATAACACGATCATGTTCTCCTCCGATTTTGATGAGATCGGGACAGAACTTCCGGCGGAGATCGCCGAGAATTTGTGCGGCGGAAACGAGGACTATATCGTAAATGCAAATATGTGCAGAAACAACTGGCAGGTGGTATGCTCCGTGCCCACGAAGATCATCCTGAGCGAGAACACGAAGCTCAGGCAGTTTACGCTGTGGATCTCCGTGGCCATGGCGGGCGTCTTTTTGCTACTCGGCATCTTCCTCTTTGCGCGGGTGTCAAGACCCATGGACGGCGTGGTCACCTCGCTGCAGGAGAAGGCGGAGATCGACAAGCTCTCCGGCGTGATGAACAAGTCCACCTTCGAGGAATATGTGATCGGCCGCCTGGCGGATCATGTGGAAAAACGCGTGCACGTGTTTGTGATGCTGGATGTGGATAATTTTAAGCAGGTAAATGATAAGCTCGGACATGCCCACGGCGATGAGGTCATCATCCGTGAGGGCGAGCTGTTCAGGCGTTTGTATAACAGTGAGACGATGATCGGCCGCCTCGGCGGCGATGAATTCGCACTCTATACGGAGTGCGTGGATGTAGAGCGTCCGCAGGTGGTCGCTGCGGCGAAGGAGCAGATGGAACAGGTGCTCACGGAGTTTGTGAAGGAGTTTGCCGAGGAGCATAAGACCTGCGGAATCTCCGTTTCGGCGGGAATCTGCGTGGCGGATAAGCCGGGCATCGGCTTCAAGGAGCTCTATGAGCAGGCGGACATGGCACTCTACACATCCAAACGGGCCGGGAAGGCAAGATATACCGTGAAGGAGCTTTCATGAATAAAAGAAATCGCTTCAATTATATAGCGCTTATCTTTGTCCTGGTGATCATCGCCGGGGTTGTGTTTGCGCTTGTCATGCTTTCCTCCAGTCTGCGTGCCGGCAAAGAACACGAGGATAAACCGGACGAAGTACGATTGCTCATGTCCTGGTGGGGCAATGATGTGCGTCATCTCTATACGATGGAGGGCGTGGACGGTTACCAGGAAAAAAATCCGGGTATCGAGGTGGATTATCGTTACGGCGAGTGGAACGGCTACGAGAAGCGGACTAAGGTATGGATGGAGTCCAACAACGAGGCCGATGTGATGCAGATCAATTACGCATGGATCTCGGAGTATTCCCCGGACGGTACGGGTTTTTACGATTTATATGAACTTTCCGACTATATCGATCTGGACAGCTTTACCGAGGAGGAATTATCCTACGGCGAAAAGAACGGGAAGCTGAATGCACTGCCGATTGCCATGAACACGCACACCTTTTATTATAATCAGGATGTGTTGGATGCTTACGGGCTCTCGATTCCGAAAAGCTGGGACGACCTTTTTGCAATGGCGAAGGTGCTGGCTCCGGAAGGAAAATACGTGCTCGGCATGGCAAAGAAGCAGACCTTCCTATTCCTGCTCGCTTATTACGAGCAGAGCAGCGGAAAGCAGTTCTTCGATGAGGACGGAAGTCTGGCCATCGATGAAGCGGGGCTTACCGAGTTGCTAAAATTCTATCGCAGCCTGATCGATGAGCATGTGCTCTGTCCGGTGGACGATTTCGACCGATCCGAATATATGTCGGGGACGTATGCCGGAACCATGTGCTGGATCAGCGACACGAAGATCTACTGTGACGGTCTGGCGGAGACCGGCGTTCGCGTGACGCGCGGGATGTATCCGAAGCTTGCCGGTGCGACGCGTTCCGGCTGGTATGTGAAGCCGGCTACCATGTGGGCCATCAACGCGGATACGGATCATCCGGAGGAAGCGGCAAAGCTGTTAAACTACCTGCTCACCGATCCGGATATGGTAACGCTGCAGCAGACGGAAAAAGGCGTTCCGGTAAGTGATGCGGCAGTGGCCGTACTCATGGAGGAGGGCCTTGATCAGACCAACGAATACAAGGCCACGCAGGAGATGAACGAGCACCAGGAAGAGTTTTCGCTCATCATCCCCAACATGGAAAATGAGAATATCATAGATGCATTCAAGTCCGGCGCGGACGAGTATCTCTTTGACAAGCAATCTGTCGAGGACTGCGCAAAGGAAATCCGAAAAGAAATGTTGGATATCATCACCGCGCAGGAATAAAGGATCGGAAAGAAGGTATTTTACGATGTCTTACAGGTTTTACGGTTGGGAGCATGCGTTGATGCCCCCGATCAATGAGAAGTTTTCGGGTATCAAAACGCCACAGCATTTATATGATATGCTCTCCGAGATATGGTGTGCGAATACCTGCGCCCCCAGGATGCGGGGCGGTTGGACACCGGAAAACAAAACTATGGGTCAGTGCTCCATTACCGCGTTTCTCGTGCAGGACATCTTCGGCGGGAAGGTGTTCGGTATTCTGCGGGAGGGCGGGAATTATCACTGCTTTAATGTGGTAGACGGTGTGGCCTTTGACTTGACCAGCGAGCAGTTCGGTGACGAGGTGCTCGACTACGACAATGTGACAGAGCAGTTTCGCGAGGTTCACTTTGCGAAGGAAGAAAAGGCTGAGCGGTACGAATATCTGAAGGCCGAACTGCTTCGAAATCTTGCCGGGTAATAATTTGATATGGAAAACAAGCAAACGAAAAAATATGACAGTATCGAAACGGAGCTTCGGACGATCCTGTTTTCCGGGGAGTACAAGCCCGGAGACAAGCTTCCCTCGGAGAATGAACTGGCTGCCCGCTTTTCGGTGAGCCGCCAGACGGTGAGGAAGGCACTGGAGAGCCTGGAGCGAGAGGGCTACATCTATGCCGTGCACGGAAGCGGCAGGTTTGTGTCGGAACTGATGCTGCACAGAAAACAGTCGAAGAATATCGCTGTGGTGATGACCTATCTTTCCGATTACATCTTTCCGAAGGTGATCAGCGGGATCGACAGCGTGCTTTCCGAGAACGGATACGACATCATCCTAAAGCATACAAATAATTCGAGACACGGTGAGATCGCCTGCCTCGAGGAACTGATGCAAAAGGATATCGACGGCATCATCATAGAGCCGAGCAAGAGCAACATGTACTGCAAGCACACGGAACTCTTTGAAAAGCTGGAGGCCTACGAGATCCCGTATGTGTTTATCCAGGGCGAATACGAGGCAATGACGGAAAAGCCGCACGTGCTCCTGGATGATGAGAAGGGAAGCTTTCTCCTGACAGAGCACCTCTTAAAAGAAGGCCACAAAAATATCTACGGCATCTTTAAGAGCGATGACAGCCAGGGACAGAAGCGCCACAACGGCTATGCACGGGCACTTGCCGAGGCGGGCGTGCCATACGATCCGCAGAAGGTGATCTGGTTTTATACGGAGGATCGACGCGTGCATCCGGTGACCGGCATTAAACGGATCATCGAATCGGGAAAGCCCATCGACGCTGTGGTCTGCTACAACGACCAGATCGCGCGCCACGTGATCCGCGCTATCCGCGAAACGGGACGCAAGGTCCCCGAAGACATCTCCGTCACGGGCTACGATAACTCCGCGAGCGAGCAGATCGACGGACAGCGCCTCACCACTGTCGTCCATCCCCAGGAGGAACTCGGCCGCCTCGCTGCCGAAATGCTCCTAAAAATAATCAAAGGGGAGGAGACAACTCTCCGCGTGGTAATCGACCCGAAACTCATAGAAGGTAACACTACCGCTCCTAAGTAAATCGTACTGAAAAATTATCATTTGTTAAACAACTCGATAAATATGAAAATGCAAAACTAAATAGATTGACCTAAACAGCAAAAAACAGAGATGAAGTCCTAAGCAGGGGCGTTGAACACGCCGGCACTTAACGAGTACGAGCTTGCGAAGTACGAGTTTAGTACCGTTGCGTGTGAACCGCAGCG
>CACZPL010000075.1 GCA_902783015.1 uncultured Lachnospiraceae bacterium | reverse complement strand
GCTTTATGGGAACCCGGTTTGCCGAGGTATTTCTCATAGAGCTCCTTGATCTGCGGGTTGTTGTGGGACTGGCGTACGGTCTGGCGCTCGTCCTCGCTGTAAAGTGCCTTGGCACGTTTTTCTTTGTAGGTATCGATGATATCGTCTGCTTCGTTCGGAAGGAAGCAGCTTCTCACGTAGGGCTGTCCGCCGCCGTTGATACAGCCGCCGGGGCATCCCATGATCTCGATGAACTGGTACTTGGAGGTACCTGCCTTGATCTCGTCAAGAAGAACCTTTGCGGAGCGCATGCCGGAGGCAATGGCTACGTTAACTATGGTTCCGTTGATATCGATGGATGCTTCGCGAATACCTGCCTCGTGGCCGCGAACCTCCTCGAATACGATCTGCTCGTGCTCCTTGCCGGTCAGCTTGAAGTATACGGTACGAAGCGCGGCTTCCATGACTCCGCCGGTGACACCGAAGATTACGGCTGCGCCTGAGTAGTCACCCATGATGTCGGTATCCCAATCCTCATCCGGCAGACGGTTGAAAATGATACCGCTTCGCTTGATCATGCGCGCAAGCTCACGTGTGGTGATCACGGCATCTACATCCATGAGTCCGTCCGTTTTCAGCTGCGGACGCTTATTCTCGAATTTCTTTGCAGTACACGGCATTACGGATACCACGAAGACATCCTTCGGATCGATCTTGTTTTGCTCTGCCCAGTAGGACTTGATCACGGCACCCTGCATCTCGTGCGGAGATTTGCATGAGGAAAGATGGGGCAGCAGATCCGCATAGTTGTACTCTGCGTAGTTTACCCAGCCCGGGGAGCAGGAGGTGATCATGGGAAGTGTGCCCTTGTTCTTGATACGCTCAAGGAGTTCGTTGCCCTCCTCCATGATGGTCAGGTCCGCACCGAAGTTGACATCGTATACGCGCTCGAAGCCGAGTCTTCTTAAAGCTGCGATCATCTTGCCTGTCACAGGTGTGCCGACAGGATAACCGAATTCTTCGCCGAGTGCCGCACGTACGGCGGGAGCGGCCTGCACGATCACGTGCTTGCCTGCCTTGAAGGCCTCATCCACAAGCGGAATCTCGGAGTGCTCCATCAAAGCACCGGTCGGACATACATTGACACACTGACCGCACTGGATACACGGAGAATCCGAAAAGCTACGGTTTTCCGCAGGGGATACCACGGTGTTAAAGCCGCGGTTCTCAAAGCCGAGGATTCCGAGACCGTGTGCGTTCTGACAGCGAGCCACGCAGCGGCCGCAGAGGATACACTTGGAGGTATCGCGCACGAGTCCGGGTGCGAGGGTGTCGAGATAGGTCTTGGAATGAGCACCGGCAAATGCATCATCGCGCGCACCGGTGAGCTTCGCCACATGCAAAAGCTCGCAGTATTCGTTCTTTTCACATTGCTGACAATTCTTATTGTGGTTGGAGAGCAAAAGCTCCACGCTCTCTCTTCTTGCCTCTACGGCAGCGGGAGAGGAGATGCGGATCTCCATGCCCTCGGAAACCGGATATACACAGCTTGCCACCAGACCTCTGGTGCCGGTTGCCTCAACAAGGCATACGCGGCAGGAACCCAAGTTGCACTCGCCGTGGTTGAAGGTACAAAGGGACGGGATCTCGTATCCGCACGCCTTGGCAGCTTCCAATATGGTAAGGCCTTCCTCCACCTTGTAGGAGACGCCTTCGATTTTGATGTTGATCTTTGCCATTGCACTTGCCCTCCCTTACTGTTTTGAAATTGCACGCATACGGCAGGTGCTGATGCAGGCGCCGCACTTGATACACTTTGATGTGTCGATGGTGTAGGAGGGCAGCTTGTGGCCTTCCGGTGTGTAGTCTGTCTTGTGGATGGCACCCACCGGACAGCCCTTTGCACAGAGACCGCAGCCGACACACTTGTTTTTGTCGATCACATATTCCATCAGGTTCTTACATACGTGGGACGGACACTTCTTATCCCTTATATGCGCAATGTACTCATCACGGAAATGGTTGAGAGTTGAGGTTACCGGGTTTGCAGCCGTCTGGCCGAGCGCGCAGAGCGAATTGGTCTTTACGGTCTTTGCGAGCTCCTCGAGCTGATCCAGATCCTTCATGGTGCCGCGACCTTCGGTGATGCGGGTTAAGATCTCCAGCATACGCTTGGTACCGATTCGGCAGGGGGAACACTTTCCGCAGGACTCATCGCAGATGAACTCCATGTAGAACTTTGCCACATCAACCATACAGTTGTCCTCGTCCATGACGATGGCACCGCCGGAGCCCATCATGGAACCCTTGGCAACCAGGTTGTCAAAGTCGATGGGTTCATCCAGGAACTCCTCTGTCAGACAACCGCCGGAGGGACCGCCGGTCTGGATGGCTTTGAACTTCTTGCCGCCCGGGATACCGCCGCCGATGTCGTAGATCAGCTCTCTTAAGGTAGTTCCCATGGGAACCTCCACGAGACCTACATTGTTCACCTTACCGCCGAGTGCAAATACCTTGGTTCCCTTGGAACCCTCGGTACCTACCTTTGCAAATTCGGATGCGCCCTCGCGCAGAATGAACGGGATGCAGGCAAGTGTTTCCACGTTGTTAATGATGGTCGGTTTTTCCCACAGACCCTTGACCGCCGGGAAGGGCGGACGGGGACGCGGCATACCGCGCTTACCTTCGATGGAGTTTAAGAGTGCGGTTTCCTCACCGCATACAAAGGCACCGGCGCCGAGGCGCAGATGACAGTCAAAGGAGAAATCCGTGCCGAGGATGTTCTTGCCGAGCAGCCCAAGCTCCCTGGCCTGCTTGATCGCCTTTTTGAGACGGCCCACCGCGATGGGGTATTCCGCGCGTACGTAGAAATAACCCTCGCTTGCGCCGATGGCGTAGCCGGCGATCATCATGCCTTCGATCACGGCTAAGGGGTTGCCCTCGAGGATGCTTCGATCCATGAACGCACCCGGGTCACCCTCGTCACCGTTGCAGACAACGTATTTTTCGTCGCTTTCCACGTTACGGGCAAACTGCCATTTCTTTCCGGATGGGAAGCCAGCACCGCCGCGTCCGCGGATGCCTGAGGCAAGCACCTCATCAATCACCTCCTGCGGTGTCATGGAGAGTGCGCGTGTCAGTCCGGCAAATGCACCGGATCCCAATGCCTCATTGATGTCTTCCGGGTTGATCTCGCCGCAGTTCTTTAAGGCAACGCGGCGCTGCTTCTTATAGAAGTTGATATCGTCCTGCTTGGTCACGCGCTCGCCTGTGGCGGTGTCCACGTAGAGCAGACGGTATACAACGGTATTGTTGATGATATCTGTCTGGATGATCTCGTCTACATCCTCGATCTTGACGAGTCTGTAAAGGGTATCCTCCGGGTAGATCTTGACGAAGGGACCCTGGGAGCAGAAGCCGAAGCATCCTACGATATTGACGGTCACCTTGTCGGAAAGCCCCTTGGCCTCCAGGCGTTCCTCGAAACGCTCCTTGATCTCCTTGGAATTGTTGGATAGACAGCCGGTACCGCCGCAGAGCAGGATATGCCGCTTGCCGTCCTCACCGCTGAATTTCTCGGAGAGTGCCTTGGTACAGGCACAGGTCTTTTCGTTTAGTGCATCCATAGTCGTGATCATACGCGCACCTCCTTGTATAATAGGTAATGGCATGATTCGTAAACGAATCCTGCCCAGTCGGTCGGTGCGATGCTAGAATATGACTTCGTCATATGCGCACCTCCCTCTCTGCGTCCTGATAGGAAGCTACGATGTCATGTACCTGTGAAACGGAAACCTTCGGATACACCTTGCCGTTGATGGAAACCGCAGGAGCGATACCGCAGGCACCGATGCAGCGGAGCGCATCGATGGTGAAGAGGCCGTCCTCCGTGGTCTGTCCGGGGCCTACGCCGAGAAGCTCGGAGAACTTGTCGATCACCTGCTGGGCACCCTTCACATAGCAGGCAGTGCCGAGACAGCAGCCAATCACGTATTTTCCCTTCGGCTTTAAAGAAAAGAAAGAATAGAATGTAACTACCCCGTAGATCTCGGCAACGGAAATGCCGGTTTCTCTGGAAACGACCTCCTGTACCTCCAGCGGGATGTACCCGTACTCATTCTGGATGTCGGAGAGGATCATCATCAGCGGGGTTTTTTCGTCCTTGTAACGTCCGCAAATCTCAACGATCTTGGCAGCAGCCGTCGCGCTTATATTGCTCATATACCTTCCTCCTGTATATTATAAAAAAGCTGTATCTATTCTACCAAAAAAGGGGAGTTTTCACAAGAAAAAATGAGAATAATTATCATTTGAAGGGCGTGAAAAAACCGCTGCAGGAAGCTGCAGCGGTCAGAGCTTTTTTATTCTTCCAGCTCGGGGAGGATATCCTCGTAGGAGCTTTCGTATGCATGAGATTTTGTAGAGGATTTTTGATTTGCCAGGACGGCCGCTTTTGATTTTGCGAGAGGCATCACAGTTCCCGCACCGCCGATACAGCCGCCGGGGCAGGCCATGCCCTCGAGCAGGTAGCCGTTGTACTTTCCCGCCTTGGCAAGCTGGAGCATCTTTTTGCATTCGGCAAGACCCTCCGCGCGCTCAATCTTCACCTCGTGGTCGGGATAATCCTTCTTGATCACGTTTGCAACGGCATCCGCGACACCGCCGCTGATGGCGAAGGCGCGTCCGTCACCGGAGCCGCCGTGCATGGTGTTGTGGCTCTCGAATTCCGTAAAGTTGACACCCTTTGCGACAAACATGCCCATGACCTCCTCGAAGGTGAGGACAAAATCCACATCGCTTCGTACGGAGCGACGGCTGGCCTCCAGCTTTTTCGCAGCGCAGGGTCCGATAAAGCAGACCTTGCAGTCCGGGTGTTTCTGTTTGATCAGGCGGCCGGTCAGTACCATGGGTGTCAGAGCCATGGAGATACAGTCCGCAAATTCCGGGAAGTTCGTCTTGGCCATCACACTCCAGGCAGGGCAGCAGGAGGTTCCCATAAAGGGAAGCTTATCCGGTACCTCCTCCACAAAGTCCTTTGCCTCCTGGATCGTACAGAGATCCGCGCCGATGGCTACCTCGATGGCATCTTCAAAGCCGAGTGCACGGAAGGCGGCACGCATTTTGTCCAAGGTGAGATTCGGTCCGAACTGTCCAACAATGGCCGATGCGATGGCGGCGTAGACCGGTGTTTCACTGCGGATCGCCTGGATCACCTGGAAGATCTGAGCCTTGTCCGCGATGGCACCGAAGGGGCAGTTTGCAAGGCACATGCCACAGCTGACGCATTTGTCATGGTCGATATCGGCCCTTCCG
>CACZPL010000074.1 GCA_902783015.1 uncultured Lachnospiraceae bacterium | reverse complement strand
TTTTCCCGTCCGCCGATCAGGGATACGATCTCCTCCGCACATTTTCTGTAATCCAGAGCCATTCTGCGACTCCTCCTTTCGATTCTTTTCTTTGTTTGAAATTTGATTGAAAACGTTTACAACATGGTTTCACTTTAGCACCGTTTTATCGATTTGTCAATCGATTTCTTTACAAAAGATGAAGTTTTTCAAACGCCTTAAACAGGCCGTCCTCCTCCACGGAGGGACACACCATGTCCGAGATCTGTTTCAGGCTCTCGGCGCCGTTTTCCATGCATACAGAGGTGCCGACCGTCTGTATCATCTCCAGGTCGTTCATGCTGTCGCCGAAGCCGTATGTATCCGCCGCCGTCAGTCCGAAATACTCATATACGAGCCTGACGCCTCTCCCCTTGTCAAAGGCCCGGTTTACAAGCTCACCGTTGATGCAGCTGTGCGCCTTTACCTCCTGCACCACAAAGGAAAAATCCGCTTCAAGCAGCGCTTTTGCCTCCGCAAGCTGCTCCTCCTTTGTACACATCACGACCACCTTGTAGATCGGGCTTCCGTCGTATTCCGACATGGGCCGGATCCCGAGATTCTCCGAGAGTGCCTTTCGCCACCGCTCGATCTCGCTGTTCCCCTCAGGCTGCTCCTTTAAAAATGCGTCGATATTGTCATCTCCCCAGGAGCCGGTCTTTGCCTCGATGGTACAAAAGACTCCGTTTTTATGGAGAACCCGAAGCGCCAGGTCCCTTTGCGCATCGGTCATGGGGCAGTCAAAAAGGACCTCATCTCCCACGGTCACATAGCCTCCGCTGCTGCCGACCACGCCGTCAAAGCCGTACTTAAGCAAGGGCTTCAGCATGTCCTGGTTCCTTCCGGTGCACAGGAATACCTTATTACCCTTCTCCTGCGTTTTTTTGATCGCCTGCAGCGCGCTGTCGGGCGGGACGTTTTCTCCCGGCCTTGTAAGCGTGCCGTCAATATCCAAAAAGATCAGTTTCATATTCAGATCGACCCCCTCTCTATGACCTCATAGCCAAGCCGGATCTGGCTGATGGGAATGCTCTTTCCCTCCGCCGCGATCATCTCCGAGAGCAGGCGCACCGCTGTCTCTCCACACTGTTCGAAGAAGAGTCTCACCGTGGTCAGCTGCGGCGTAGTCACCATACCGGAACGACTGTTTCCGATCCCGGCCACGGAAACATCCTCCGGTATCCTTTTCCCGGCATCCCGCAGAGCCAGCATGGCGCCGAGCGCCATGGAATCCGTGGCACAGAGTACCCCGTCGGTCTTTTTGTGCTTTGCAAGGATCTTCTTCATAGCCTCATAGCCGTCCTCGATCTCAAATCCGCTGACCGCGAAAACCATCTCCTTCGGGTCTCGGCCCGCGTCCTCAAAGGCCTTCATGGCTCCGAGTCTCCGGTTTTTCCCAACGGCCACATCCTCCTCGATCGCGCCGATGTAGACTATGTGCTTTCTCTTTTTCAGCATCATGGCAGCCAGCTCGCGCATGGCGTTTTTGTCATCATAGTACACACAGGGAACTCCGGCAAAGGACTGTCCCGTGACCACAACGGGGACGGAACAGCTCTTGATCGTATCCATCAGATACGGCGTCATGACCGTACCCATCAATATGATCCCCTCCATGCCGTTGTTTTCCATGGTTTTGATATAATGCACCTCGCGGTCCGTATCTCCCTCCGCGCAACCCACGATCATGGTATAATCCTTCTCCGACAGGCCCGTAGCGATCCCGTGGATCAACTGCGACAAAGAATCGGAATGTATCTTCGGCACGATCACACCGATCTCATTGCTCTTTCCGGTGCGCATACTCGATGCCGACTGGTTCGGCGTAAACCCGTGCTTTTGCACGACCCTTCTGATACATTCCCGTTTCTCTTCCCCGAGCGAACCACCGTTAAAATAGCGGCTCACGGCTGCGGTGGAAACTCCCGCTTCCTTTGCAATGTCCTTAATTGTCACAATCGCCATCTCCCTCTATGATTCTTTAGTAAAATGATGTGAGAAGCCAGTAGAAACCATAACCCTTTATCGTCACCGCCTTCGCATCAAAGCTGCTTCCCGAGATCAGATCCGTATAGGTCTCGGATTCATTGATCCAGGCGATCTCCTCATGATCGTTAAAATTAAACAGCGCGATCAGCTTTTGTCCCCGGTAATATCGGCCGATGCCCAGCACATGATCGTTCCAGGTCTCCACGATCCAGGTATCCGCTGCGTTCTCGAATACGCGGTGCTTTGCCCGAAGCTCCGTCAGTTGCATCAGCTGTGTGTAGATCCTGTTCTCCCTGCTGCCCTTTTTCTTTCTCTTTGCCACGGATTTCCAGTCTAAGTCTCCCCTGTGCAGGTATCTGCTGTCCTCCGCCTTATGCGGATCCTCGTGGTAGGTGTAATCATTCAGCTGACCGATCTCATCACCGCTGTAGAGGACCGGGATCCCGCTCTGCGTCAGCAAAAATGCGTGGAGCATCACATCCAACGCGATGGCTTTATCCAGCTTTCCGTCGTTTCTCTCATACTCTGCTGCCTCTATTCCGGAAAGCGATGCCGTGGTTCCGCAAAGCCTTGCATCCTTCAGGCGCGGATCGTCATTGTACAGCTCGCCCCGGCCGTCACAGCCGTAAATCTTACCGGAC
>CACZPL010000073.1 GCA_902783015.1 uncultured Lachnospiraceae bacterium | reverse complement strand
TCCCATTTCGGAGATGAGCTTTGTAAGTCCCTCCCGCGTATTGATCTCCGGCCGATCCAAAACCTTGTTCAATAACGCATCCAGGGTCTCACCGAGCTGTTTTCCCGTAGGAACACCGAGGGTCATCAGATCGTTTCCGTTTAAAGCAAGATCTTTGATATACAGGCAGTCTCCGCGCGAAAGGATCAGCTCCGTCAGCCGTTCCATCTCTGCCAGGAACTCTTTTCGCTCCGCAAGGCGATAGTCGCTCTGCCCCGCCATGTCCGCGTGCTTTAATGCAAAAAAATCCTCCGTGTTTTCCGGTCCGAGCTTTGCAAGGAAATGCCGCATCTGTTTTTCCGTGGGCAGATCCGAAAACCCGATCCCGAAGTCGTGATACTTCGCAAGAAGCTTCACTTTCGCGATGGACTTGTTGTCAAACTTCAACCGCCTCATCACGGCCTGTGCCGTGTCGGCGCTCTTTGAGGGATGTCCCACAAAATGATCGATCCCCTTACTGTCCGTGGTCTTCACGGAGGGCTTTTCGATATCATGCAAAAGAGCCGCATACCGAAGCTGCACCGTGGGTGCGATCTCGGTCATCACCTTTATGATATGCTCTCCCACCGTGTAACAATGGTAGGGGTTGTTCTGCTCCGTCTCCATGCACCGGTCGAACTCCGCTAAAAAGACGGCGGTCAGTCCCAATGTATAGGCCTCTCGGATCCTCTCCGGGTGATCGGAGACAAGCAGCTTGGTCAGCTCCTCACGAATCCTTTCCGCGCTGATCTGCTTCAGATCCGCCGCATGACGTTTCACCGCTGCGGCGGTTTGTTCCTCGATCGTAAAATCCAGCTTTGCGCCGAATCGCACGGCCCGCAGGATGCGGAGCGCGTCCTCATCGAAACGCTCGTCCGGGTCGCCCACCGCGCGGATCACACGGTTTTGAAGGTCGGCCCGGCCCTCAAAGATATCTACCAGGCCGCGGGTGTCGCTGTAGGCCATGGCGTTGATGGTAAAATCCCGCCGCTTTAAGTCCTCCGTAAGACTGGCGGAGAAGGTAACCTCCTTCGGCCTCCTGTGATCCTCGTATTCCCCGTCCACCCGGTAGGTGGTCACCTCAAAGGCGTAGTTTTCGGGGTCGCGGTTTCGATCCGTCAGTACCGTGACCGTCCCGTGCTGAATGCCCGTATCGATTGTCTTTTTAAACAGAGCCTTTACCTGTTCGGGGCGTGCATTTGTAGTGATATCCCAGTCGTTCGGCGTCAGGCCGAGCACCGCATCACGCACGCAGCCGCCCACAATATAGCCCTCGAAGCCGGCGCCTTCCAGTTTGTTTATTATGTACTTTGCGCCGTAGGGCATGTTGATTTTCATTTTCGACTCCGTATTTTAGTACGCTCTTCCGAAGTATACCATCTTCTTGGCAGGCTTGCCGCAGTGTACGCAGACATCGCCCAAGTTCTCCTGCTCAAAGGGCATACAGCGTGTGGTGGCACCGGTCTCTTCCTTGATGTCGATCTCGCAGTCCTGATCCCCGCACCACATAGCCTTGATAAAGCCCTGCTTGTTGTTGATGATGTCCGTGAATTCATCCCAGTTCTTTGCCACACGGGTATTGGCATCGCGGTGTGCCTTTGCCTTCTCGTAGAGGCTCTTCTGGATATCGTCCAAGAGTTCCGCAATGCGCTTGGAAAGCTCTGTAAATGCCACTGTCTCCTTCTCGCCGTTGTCGCGGCGGCAGATCACTGCCTGACCCGCAGCGATATCACGCGGTCCGATCTCCACACGAAGCGGTATTCCGCGCATCTCCTGCTCTGCGAACTTGTATCCCGGGCTCTTGTCCGTGGTATCCGCCTTCACGCGGAAGTCCTTTTTGAGCTCCGCAAGCAGCTCGTTTGTCTTATCTAATACGCCCTCCTTGGCCTGCTGGATCGGTACCAGCATTACCTGCACGGGTGCCACCTTCGGGGGAAGCACCAGTCCGTTGTCATCGCCGTGTACCATGATGATGCCGCCGATCAGACGTGTGGACACGCCCCAGGAGGTCTGGTGTACATACTGCAGCTTGTTATCCTTATCCTGATACTGAATACCGAAGGCCTTGGCAAAACCGTCACCGAAGTTGTGGCTGGTTCCCGACTGCAGGCCCTTGCCGTCGTGCATCAGTGCCTCGATGGTGTAGGTCGCCTCGGCACCCGCAAATTTTTCCTTCTCGGTCTTTCTTCCCTTGATCACCGGCATAGCCAGCACTTCCTCGCAGAAATCGGCATAGATGTTCAGCATCTGCACGGTGCGAGCCTCCGCATCCTCTGCGGTCGCATGTACGGTGTGACCCTCCTGCCACAGGAACTCTCTGGAGCGCAGGAAAGGTCTGGTCTCCTTCTCCCAGCGCACAACGGAGCACCACTGGTTATATACCTTCGGCAGATCGCGGTAGCTCTCTACCTCTTTTGAATAGAAATCGCAGAACAGAGTCTCGGATGTGGGACGCACGCAGATCTTCTCCGGAAGCTCGGAAAGTCCGCCTTTGGTCACCCAGGCCACCTCGGGCGCAAAGCCCTCCACGTGGTCCTTTTCCTTTTGCAGTAAGGATTCCGGGATGAACATGGGAAGATATACGTTTTCCACGCCGGCCTCCTTGAAGCGGTCGTCGAGCTGGCGCTGTATAAGCTCCCAGATGGCGTAGCCGTAGGGCTTGATTACCATGCAGCCCTTGACGCTGGTGTAGTCGGTGAGCTCTGCTTTGCGTACGACGTCGGTGTACCACTGGGCGAAGTCGACGTCCATGGATGTGATCTGTTCTACTTTCTTTTTCTCTGCCATTTCTTTTTCCTCTTTTCCTTCTTTTTCTAAGGTTATTTCTTCTATGTGACGCGCCGGATATATATTGTGGCTCGGCTCCCGGCAGGTATTTTTCGACCCGCTCTGAGTAGAGGAATGCCACCTGTTTGGGCGGGACGCTCTCGAAAAACACCGTGCCTCGCGCCTCGAATCTCAAACTCGGCCGGCGCTGAAATCATCGATTCAACTGAACTTCTGTAAACAGTCGGGGATTCATGTTTGTTTCTCGAGGCCGTCATGGGTCTCGGTACTTAACGATCCACAAGTGCGAAGCACGCCGTGGGAGTTTAGTACCGTTAGGGGCGCCCATGCCGTGCGCGAGCTGAGCCGAGAAAACAAATATGAATCCATCGACGTCACTCAGTAGTCAGGCTCTAAATCAATTACTTTAAAAGCGTCACCTTCCGGTTCCTGTTTCACGCGCACATGCTCGCCGGTGATCGGGTGATCGAATTCAATCCTTGTGCTATACAAGCCGATCGTCTTGGCGCCTTTCCTTCCTTTGAAACGGGGGTTGTATTTTACGTCGCCGTAGATGCCGCAGCCGCGGGATGCGAGCTGGCAGCGGATCTGGTGGTGGCGCCCCGTGATCAGGCGGATCAGGAGCAGGCCCAGGATGCCCTCGTCAGTTTCGAGCTCATCGATCAGCTCGTAGGTGAGGACCGCTTTTTTTGCGCCCTTGGCATTTTTTTCTACCACTTTAGACATGTTCGTCTTCGGGTCGCGGACCAGATAGTCCGTGAGTTCGCCTGCCTCATCGGGGATCTCTCCCGTGATCACGGCCTGGTAGTATTTTTCGATCCCGCCGTCCTGCAGAAGATCGGAGAGCTTTGCTGCAGCCTCCGGTGTCTTTGCAAAGAGCATCAGTCCGCCCACCGGCCGGTCTAAGCGATTGATCACCGCCGTATAGGGCTCACCCCCGGATGGGTTCTTTTCGTACAGGTAATCCTTTACAAGGCTCACCATATCCGGCGTGTTGGTCTTATCGCCCTGGGCCGGAACACCTCCCGGCTTCACCGCGATCAGAAGGTGCTCATCTTCATATTTTACTTTCAATTTCATAGCATCATTCCTATCAAACCATAGATATCGCTATTTTACTCCTTGCGGACAGTTTTGTAAATATGAAGTTCCTGTGAACAGTAGATATAGGAAAATGGCGGGGAGACCGAAGTCAACCCCGCCATTTAT
>CACZPL010000072.1 GCA_902783015.1 uncultured Lachnospiraceae bacterium | reverse complement strand
TGGCATCAAGTGCTTTTCCGGATATGTCCATGGCAACGGTTCCGGGGGCTGTGTTTTCTGTATGGCACAACATTTCCGGGGCTATACTTGCCGGAATATATAGAAAATGTATTTAAGGGGGATGCACTATGGGAACTTTTTCAAAACTGCACAGATTTCATGAAGCGGGAGAGGCTTCAAATGTGAATAACGTGGAGGCGTTCGGGCAGCCGGCGCGTTCGCTTTACACTTCGACAAAGATACTCTCTCTGCATCATCATATCGATGTGACGGATGATGCGGAACAGGTGGTTTATCAGGCAAAGTCGAAGGTATTCTCTTTTTTAGATAAGACGGATCTTTATGATGCGTCGGAAAGACACGTGGCTCATATCGAGCGCAAGTTGATCAGCCTGCATGAAAGACACTTTATTACGATGGAAAACGGACAGGCATTTGAACTGTCCAACGAGCTCTTCCATATTGTGAAGGATATTACAAACATAGAGGGACTGGGCTGGCAGCTTCGCGGGAACATTCTAGGGTTGAATTTTGAACTGTATGACAGTATGGGACGTATAGTTGCGGTGATCGGGCAGAAGATGCTCTCGATCCATGATAAGTATTGCATCGATATTTACCAGCCGCAAATGGAAGCGATTGTAGTGGCAATCGTGATCACACTGCAGCATATGATCCGAGACAGAGAAAACAGTGCTGCTGCTTCATCAAGCAGTAATGACTAATCGAACAAGACTATAAAGAAACAATCTTCATTATACCGGCTGGGCGGCTCAGACACAATTCAGAAGTGAAGATGAACTGCTGAAGGAATATTAAGAGGCGGCGCCGTATATGATGAATACGTCATTAAGCTCCGCCTCCTCGCAGGATCGGTTCACAGATGATCTGCACATTTTTCGGATCCGCATGATTCCTTTCGTTCACCGCAAGGATAATCTGTAGTTTATCTTCATCCGTAACTGTTCCCAAAACAGAAAGATCGTCAAGAAAATAAACCGAATCCTCGGGCTTCTCGACCCAATAACACTCTTGATCCGTATCAGCATAAAACTTTCCGTCCATAGTCAGTTCCCCCGAAATATAGACAAATCTCGGGAAGGCAGCATTTGTTATGGCCTGTCTCGTTTCGGCTGATTCCGCTTTTTTCTCCAGCCAGAGAATGATATGACCTCTGCTGAGTATCAGGTTTTCGATTTTGATCATGCATGTTTCATTTCCCATTTCGCCTTGCCTCACCTTTGTATTTATTTATCCAGCAAGATGGACAGCTCGTCCGCGTTCACTCCGAAGCCGAAGAAAAGCTCCCTGTCCTTATCGGGCATTTCATCCGAAGTCCTCTCATAGGAAAAACGTTCCACCGAAGAATAGTCGGGAGGCTCAATCCCGTTATTTTTCAGAATCTCCTCCGCTTTCAAAATCGACTCTACGGTCATCTGATCGCTGAAGCTAAAAGAATACTGTCTCAGATTTACCATATAGATCAGCTTTTCGGGAAGTCCGACAATCCGATTGATCTCCTCGTTCGGATCGCCTTTTGATATTCCTTCGTAAAGTCCACGGATCAGGGTATAATCCTCTTGAGACAGCTTTTCGCCGAACACCATAGGGTTCAGTTTCTCATACCCGTATCCGTGTTTGTAAAACCGCATGATCCGTTCCGGAACGATCTCACGGTAGAGATCCCCGGGTGTGCCTTCACTCCAACGCCCCTGCTCCTTTGTCCGATTCCACATCCTGATTGCGACCGGGGTCCAGTCTCTGTCCGGATACATAGCTATGAGATAGCGTTCGATACACATGAAAATGTAGATCAGTCTGCCGGTCATGGTGATATTCCGGAACTGCTCCGCAAGCGCAAGCTTCTTTCGGTCTCCCTCCATAAGCTCTTCCTGTGTAAAACTCTTTTTCGGCAGGTGAAGATGAACCGGTATGCTTTTTCCGTCTCTGAAAGAAACGAGAATATCGGTCTCTGCTTTGCTGATCCCCACCAGAACCGTTTGATATTCCCATCCGGTGATCTGTGGAATTTCCTTTCGGTTTATTGCCATGATCGCCCGGATAAACCTGTCTTTCCCTCGTCGGCTTCTCAGCCGGTACATATTTCCCAGTTTTTTCTCCGTGATCCGAAGTTGTTCTTCGATATAGGCTTGTTCGGCCTCGTGTGTATCCGCATAACCTCGGTGGATGGTGGTCCATCTCTTATGATAATAGTGAAATGAGCCTGCCTTTTTTCTTGCATAAGCGGCCATGTGTTTCGGGGAATACATGATCAGGAGGAACAAACATCTCCCTGCGAAATAAAGGATGGGGCCGCCGATGAATACGCCGGACAAAATTCCCATGATCACCCAATAAACCGTTTTGTTTTCTCTATTCACCCAGCACATAATATTGGTAAACACGAAGATTATGACTGGAATGATCATCACCATATAGAAGATAAAGATAACTCCCAGGCCATATTTATTTTTACGAGACAGAAGGAACAAAAAAACAAGATAGACCAGAACGATCCACACCAGCGATATGATGATTGTCCAACCCCATGAAACCATGCATGCTTCTCCGTTTCTTTGTCAGGCCGAAGTAACGAAAACTATTATTCCCGAATGCTTTAATCATAACTAAAATACGTGCATTAATCAAGG
>CACZPL010000071.1 GCA_902783015.1 uncultured Lachnospiraceae bacterium | reverse complement strand
GGAGCAGATCAAGGGCCTGATCATGACAGGCGAGCTTGCGGCGGGGGACGCCCTTCCGTCAATGCGTATCCTTGCAAAGGAATTGAAAATCAGTGTAATCACGACAAAGAGAGCCTACGAAGACTTGGAGAGAGACGGATACATAGAATCCGTGATCGGAAAGGGAAGCTTCGTAAAGGGCATTAACAACGAGGTGCTAAAGGAGAGTATGCTCTGCGCTATAGAGGAGTATCTCGACAAGGCCTGTGACAAGGCTTTGATAGGGAAAGTCTCACTTGATGAGCTCAAGGAAATTCTCTCAATAATTTACGAGGAAAAGAAAAATGAGTGATTTCGCAAATGTTATAGAATTGAAAAACGTAACTAAGGATTACGGCGATTTCAAGCTGGACAATGTGAGCTTCGCCGTGTCGGAGGGCTCTGTATGCGGCTTTATAGGCCAGAACGGTGCCGGCAAGACCACGACCATCAACCTGATCCTTGACGTGATCAAGAAGGATGCGGGAGAGATCAGCCTGTTCGGCAAGAGTGTGGATACGGACAGCACCTCTCTTCGAGAGGATATCGGTGTTGTCTTCGATGAGATGGGCTTTCACGAGTTTATGACCGCGAAGGACATCAACATTATGATGAAAAACATCTACAAGAATTGGGACAGTGAGGAGTTCTTTGCTTATCTAAAGAAGTTTTCTCTGCCGGCGAAACAGAAGTGCGGAACATTTTCAAGAGGCATGAGGATGAAGCTGCAGATAGCGGTTGCGCTCTCGCATCATGCGAAGCTTCTTGTCATGGACGAGCCCACAAGCGGACTTGATCCTATAGTGAGAAACGAGATGATAGGTATCTTCCGTGAGTTTGTGCTTGAGGAGGATCATACAATACTGCTTTCGTCGCACATAACCGGCGACCTCGAAAAAATCGCTGATGAGGTTGTCTTCATAGACGGCGGAAAGATCGTACTTGCCGGGAATAAGGATGAGATCCTCGAAAAGCACGGCATCTTAAAGTGCAAAAAGGATGATGTCGAGAAGATCAGCAAGCCCTTGGTCGTGAGTACGGAGATGAGCAGCTTCGGAGCAGAAATTATGGTGAACGACAGGCAGGCGGCCGCAAAGCTGTACCCGGAGATGGTGCTTGAACCTGCTCAGCTTGAGCAGATTATGATCTACTACGTAAATGCGGGAAAGAAACTATAGATTGGATATAAAGGGTGATCATATGAAAGGTTTGATAATCAAAGATATTATGTGCTTAAAAAAGCAGCTGATGATCTTTGCCTTCGTTATCATCGGTGTGCTGGTGGTCTCGGTGATGTATGTGCTCTCTGCAAGGTTCGGAAATATAGCGTCCGCCGGACGGGAGATGCTTAACGTTAAGGAAAACAATCTGACCGAAACCGATGTGAAGAACATAGGAAGCATGGCGCTTATCATGTTTATGCTCCTTCCGATCGTGACAGTGTGTGATATGGTAAATGTATTCGCTGCCGATGGCAAAGCGGGTTTCTTTAAGATAGCAGGTTCTTTTCCGGTATCCTTGAAAAAGCGGGTTCTTGCGAGATATATGACCATATATGCGCTGTTCGGGATCGGTATGACAGTGGATATCATCATAGCGTTCGTGCTCTCGCTGATCACGGACATGATCAAGTTCACGGATTTTTTAGGAATCATCATATCCGCTGCTTCGCTGATGAGTATATACAGCGCGTGTTCCATACTGTTCTGCATACTTCTGGGCTATGGAAAGGAAATGTATGCTCAGCTTCTGTCCGTCGTCTCAATAATCATAGGAGTACTCCTTGTCAACATCGGCAGTGTTAAGCAGGCAGTCAAAACGATGATGGAGGCCGATGGCGAAGGGGATATCTCGGGCTTATGGAAGATACTTGATTTCATAAAGCACAAGTCGTACATCATGCTGATCGCTGCGGTGATTGTGAGCGTTACCACGTATGTGCTGTCATACATGGTTGCGGAGAGAAAGCGGGGTGTGATCTGATGCTGGGATTATTATACAAGGATTTTACAGCTGTAAAGGGCAAGAAGTTTCTGGTGTTCGTAGCGGCAATGACGCTCCTATTCGTGGTTCTGCGCGTTGCATTCCCCGGAACAGCGGAGCTTGAGGGCTTTATGGCTATGGATCAAGACGGGAACGAGGTCAATATCATAGATGCCTTCTTTTTGGTGTTCGTGCTTTTTAACGTCATTATGGCGGGAAATTGGTCCAACATGCTTGTTGGCCGTGTAGTGGCACATGACGGGAAAAACAAAATACGAAACTATCTTTCGACCCTGCCGGTCGGTAAGAAAGCGTATATTATATCCAAGTTCAGCTTTATCCTTGCGGCAACGGTGTTCGTGTCACTGGTTCTTTATATATGGTGCGCCGTGCTTGAGGCATTTACAGGTGTGAACTTCACAGATGGCTTGGTTAAGCTTGTTAAGGATTTTTTACCTTCGTTTTTTGCAATCGTTCTTCTTCTTGCTTCGTTTGAGCTGCCGATGAATATCTTTTGGGGCAGGGAGAAGGCAATGATCGTAAAGGTCAGCTTTCTGATGTTGTGCGGATTTTTCGTCATAGGGTTTCTGTTGTTCGGAGACCTTTCCGTCTTCAACAGGATAGATATAGAAAAGGTGATGATATGGACAGCAACGCATGCCAAGGGTATAAAGCTGTTCACGCGCCTGTTCCCTGTCGGAGTGCTGGCGATGTTTTTTGGCTCATGCTTCCTCACTTCCGTGGCTTACGAGAAAAAAAGGAATCTCAATTATTAATCCAATCTTAATCTTTCCTGCGTTTTGTTTTAACTTAGCAGTGTTATCTTATGGTCACAGGTTGAGGGAAGAGAATCCGAAACCAATCATAAAAGAAAAAACGGAGGATAACACTATGGATAAGTTAGAAAAGGTTGAATTGATCAGAGAGAAGACAGGCGTTTCTTACGAGGAAGCGAAGAAGGCACTTGAGGCTTCGGACTGGGATACATTGGATGCGGTGCTTTACATCGAGGCACTTGGAAAGATTAATCATGATAACTACTCTTTCAAGGAAGAGCTTAAGAAGACCGGAAAGAAGATCAAGGAAAAGTGCAATCCCCACAGTTCCGCAGCGGATAAGTTCTTCAGCTGGTGCGGCAGAGTGGTAAGACGCAGCATGGAGATCAAGTTCAAGATCATGAACAATGATGAGGAAAAGATTTCTCTTCCGTTGCTGGTGGTAGTACTCCTGATGATCTTCGCATTTTGGATCACAGTTCCGCTGTTGATCATCGGATCGGTATGCGGCCTCAGATATCGTTTTGAAGGCATTGACACGGTAACCGTAGACTTGAATGACCTCAGCGAAAAAGCAAGCAGCGCAATCGACGATCTGAAGAAGAGCTACGAGGGCTGAAAAACAGAATATGAAGGGCGGAGCCGACTTGAGCTCCGTCCTTTTTTATTGATTGTTTCCGCGCTTTGTGATAATCTCAAAACAGAGAAATTTATTACCGCAAACCGGGGGGAATTTACGGGGTGAGTAGAAGAGTTGTAATAACCATAAATCTTTTGATCATGGGGTTCATTTTGTTCTTTATCATCGTGTATGCGAATACGAAGGCGGAAGAGAGCGACAAAAAGGAGATCATCGCCTTTGAAAAGATGACCATGACCACAAATCAGATCATCGTCAACTACCTTGAAGATGAACAGCATCTCTGCGATATATGGGCGAACTATGTCAATCGGTCTGCGGAAGACGGCACACCGATGACGGCAGAGGAAGCTGTATCCTTTATCAGGAAGGCAAAGATCTCTCCGGAGATTGAGGGGCATCTGATCTTTCTGGACAGTCCCGATAAAGAAGGCATCTCGACAACGGCCAAAGCATCTGATCCGGATGTCTATACGGTTTCTTACAAGAATATTGATATCTTTGACAATAAGGAAAACGCGAGTGATACAGCTGATGCCGTGAATCTCACAAGAGCCTACACCAACCCT
>CACZPL010000070.1 GCA_902783015.1 uncultured Lachnospiraceae bacterium | reverse complement strand
GGCCTCCCGGAGGATGAGAACGTTTATATGATCGGAATCATTTCCCGTCTGACCGACCAGAAGGGTCTTGACCTTGTGGACCGCTGCATGAACGACATCTGTACCGACGGCACCCAGTTCGTGGTGCTCGGCACCGGTGACCGCCGCTACGAGGAGATGTTCCAGTATTATCAGAGCTTCCACCCGGCAAAGGTTTCCGCAAACATCTATTACTCCGATGAGCTGTCGCACAAGATGTATGCGGCCTGCGATGCGATGCTCGTGCCCTCGCGCTTCGAGCCCTGTGGTCTGACACAGCTCATGGCCCTTCGTTACGGCACGCTTCCCATCGTCAGGGAGACAGGCGGCCTGAAGGATACGGTGCAGCCCTACAATGAGTTTGAGGGCTCGGGTACCGGCTTCTCCTTTGCAAATTACGATGCGTTCGAGCTCTTAAATACGATCAACTACTCCAAGCAGATCTTCTTTGATCACCGCGATGCATGGTACGACATGCAGGCACGCGCCATGGAGCAAAACTATAGCTGGAAGAGTTCGGCTGAGATCTACGAGAGATTGTACGAGTCTTTATAGAGTTAAGAACACAGAATCTTCACCAAAAACATCTTGAAAAAACCGCCACATTTGATATAGTATATCGATGTGGTGGTTTTTGTATTATAAATAAGAAAACGGAGATATATAATCATGGACAATTCAAATTACATGAACAACCCGGGCATGCAGCAGGGCATGGGCGGCTACCCGGCAAGACAGCCGGGCGGTCAGCAGATGCGGCAGCCCCAGACCGCAAAGTCTGCTATCACGGAGGACGAGTTTGGCTATTCACAGCAGGTGATCAGCTGTCTTTCCGATTACTACGATTCCAAGATGGTGGGGCAGCGCGCCTTAAAGTTTGCGCTTGTCTCGGCGATCATCGCCGACGGACATATTCTGATCGAGTCCGTACCGGGTCTTGCAAAGACCACGGCAGCAAAGACCATCTCGGATGCGGTGGACGGCAAGTTCTCACGTATCCAGTGTACGCCGGACCTGCTTCCTTCCGATATCGTGGGAACCCAGATCTACAACCAGGCTACAGGGCAGTTTGACACGACCCTCGGCCCGGTATTTGCAAACTTTGTTCTTTTGGACGAGATCAACCGTTCCTCCGCAAAAACCCAGAGTGCCATGCTCGAGGCCATGCAGGAGCGTCAGGTGACCATCGGCGGCGTGACCTATTCCATGCCGGATGATGTGTTCATCGTGATCGCGACCCAGAACCCCATCGAGCAGGAGGGTACCTATCTCTTGTCCGAGGCACAGACCGACCGTTTCATCGTGAAGGAAAAGATCTCCTACCCGACACCGAATGAGGAGGCGGAGATCTTAAACCGCATCGAGGCCGGCGTCATTAAAAAGACCCCTGCGGTATTAAAGATCGAGGATATCGACCGGATTCAGAAGATCGCGGATAAGGTTTATGCGGACGCTGCGATCAAGCGGTACATCGCGGCCATCGTGGACGCGACCAGACACACGGACAAGGTGCTGCCGCCGGAATTCGCGCGCTACGTAAAGCTCGGAGCCAGCCCCAGAGCCTCCATTGCCTTCTTAAAGATCGCAAAGGCCTGCGCTCTGATCTACGGAAGAACCTATGTCACACCGGATGATGTGAAGCTGATGAAGCACCAGGTGCTCCGTCACAGGATCGAGCTGAATTACTCCGCCGTTGCAGACGGTGTGGAGGTGGAAAAGATCATTGACATGATCGTATCGGGAGTACAGACGCCGTGAGTATCAACTATGATTACTTATCAAAGATCAAGGCGCAGATCTCACTCTATTCCAGCCGCAGGACAACGAACATCCTAGACGGTGAGTTTAAGTCCATCTATCGCGGCAGAAGCCTTGATTTTGATGATCTAAGAGAATATTCCCCCGGGGACAACGTGAAGGATATCGATTGGAAATCCTCGTCCAAGACGGGCAAGGTTTTGATCCGCAGATATGTGGCGGAGAAAAAACACAATGTCCTGTTTATCGTGGATTCCGGGACCAAGATGCAGGGGGACACCCTTGACGGGGAGGAAAAACAGCAGGTGGCGCTCTCTACCCTTGGCACCATTGCCTATCTGGTGGACAAGCACGGGGACGATACAGCGCTCTTACAGAACACGGCATCGGGCTGCGATTTCTCGTATTTTTCCTCGGGCAACGTGCATTTTGAAAAGATGCTTGCACGCTGCGCAAAGAACCTGAAGGATGAGGGGCGCTTTGATGTGAGCGCGCTGCTCACCTATGCTGCGGAGAAGATCAAGCGCAAGATGGTCATCTTCGTGATCACGGATATGGACGGCTTGGAGCGCGTGAGCGAGAAGCTTCTTCGGGAACTCTCGGTAAACAACGACGTGCTGTTTATCAATGTAGACGATGCGTACTACACGGGCGATGAGCTGTACGATATGGATAAGAAACGCTATGCGTTTGACTTTATGACAAAGAGCAAACGTCTGATGCGTGCGGAGCGAAAGCTTCGGGAGAGCATATATATGCGCGCCTCCTCGATGCTTGCGCGCTACGGAATGAGTATGACCTCGGTGAGCCGTGAATCGGACATCATAGACCGGGTCGTTGAGCTTTTGGAAAGGCACAGAAATGAGCACATCGGTTGAGTTACAGGATCCGTTTCATTATATGCCTGTCTGGCTGATCCTTGCAGTCGGACTGATCGTAATCTGCATTTTTTTGCAGGTGTTTTTTCGGTTGCGTTTTCGCGGAAAGCTGTACGGAAACCGGGAGCTCCGGGTGAAGAAGGCAAGGCCGGAAACCCTGGCGTTAAAAAAACGCCGGTATCTGCGCGAGCTTGACCGCATCGACAGCGCGGTCTATGCGGGCCGCATCACGGTCCGGGATGCCTATCAGCGCATGAGCGTGGTCATCCGCTTGTTTGTGTATGAGGCCACGAAGATCCGCGTACAGGACTGCACCCTCTCGGAGATCCGCGCCCTGAACATGCCCGCGCTTACCCAGCTTGTGGCGGAGTACTACGAGCCGGAGTTTGCGGAGTACACGATGGCAAATATCAAGCAGTCCATTTTTAAGACCAGAAGGGTGATAGAGACATGGTATTAAAATATCCGCTTGTGGTGAAGATCGCGATCCCGGTGATCATTGTCTGCCTGGTCGTGTTTCACCTGGTCGGAAGAAAAAAGAAATACAGTGGCGGAAAGCGTGCGGCAAACACCTATTTTATCAGGAATCATGCCATGTTCAAAAAACTGACGATCCTGCAGACCGCCCTCGGCGTGATCATGGAGCTTGCCATCATCACGGCCCTTGTGGCGAGCTCCATCCTGATCGCGCGGCCCGTGAAGAAGGAGACGATGTCAAACGGCACCAAGAAGCGCGACATCTTTTTGTGCATGGATGTATCCTACTCCATCTACCAGCTGAACTACGATCTCGTGGACAGCCTGGAGGAGGTTGTGAAGGGCTTGGACGGTGACCGCTTCGGCATCTCGATCTTTAACACATCCACGGTGCTCTACGTGCCCATGACGGATGATTACGACTTTATCCTGTCAAAGCTGGAGGAGCTCAAGGAGTACTTCCGCCTGCAGAAAAAATATATGCAGGCCTTTGAGGGAAACACGTATTTCTCGGATGAGGAATACAATGAACTCTCCAAGGTGATCGAGGATCTGTCCTATTTCGATGCGGGAACCCTGGTGAACAACTACACCAAGGGAAGCTCTCTGATCGGGGAGGGGCTTGCCTCGGCACTCTACAGCTTCCCGAAGATCGATGACGAGGACAGGACCAGGCTCATCATCTTCTCCACGGATAACTCGCAGGAGGCGCGGCAGACGCCTCTGGTGGAGCTTGATGAGGCCTGCGAGCTCTGCGCGGGACATAACATCAAGGTATTCGGGATCTTCCCGAGTGAGAAGAGCTTTTACAAGGAAAGCTCCACGCCCTACGAGACTGCCATGCAGGGCTTGAAGGAAGCCATCAACGTTACGGGCGGAACCTTTTATCAGGAAAGCTACACCTTGTCCGTCAAGGATATGGTGGAGGATATAGAAGCACAGGAGGCTTTGGAGGTACAGGAGATGACGATCACCAAGCTGGTGGATAAGCCGGTGGTCTTCATGATTATCCTGTTTACGAGTCTTGCGGTCGTTATGGTCGTGGGACTGATACGAATGCTATGATCACAGAACCTTTATTACCGGCCTATGTCATCATTCCGATCCTGCTTGTTTTTGCGGTATTGATCGGTGCTTTCATAGTGCGGAGAAAACAAAAAATCGGAAATAAGATCCTGGACGGTGCCAGGATCCTGCTCATATTGCTGCTCGTGTTCGCGATCAACATGCGGCCCATGAACCGCCGCTACAACGTGGATGTGGAGCTTAAAAACATCGACGTGCTCTTTGTGACGGATACGACCATCAGCATGTGGGCGCAGGATGTGAGAAACGGCACGCGCATGAGTGCGGTGATCTCGGACTGCAATTACATCATGGAGGAGCTCTCCGGAAGTAATTTCGGTCTGATCCGCTTTGACAACCGTGCTCAGGTTTTGGCACCGTTTACGCAGGACACAGAAAACGTGAAGGATGCGTTTTCCACCATCAACGAGCCCGACCGCTACTACGCAAGGGGCAGCTCTTTAAATGTGCCCTACAGCGAGATGGAGACCATGTTGCTTTCGTCGGACGCTAAAAAGAAGCGTATGACAGTTGTATTCTTCATCACGGACGGCGAGATCACGGACGATTCCACCCTGCAGAGCTATAAGGAGCTTGCGCAGTACGTGGACGGCGGCGCGGTCCTCGGCTACGGTACCGACAAGGGCGGTACGATGCTCGACCGCTACGGCTCCTACATCCGCGATCCGCAGACCTATGACAACGCGGTGTCAAAGATCGATGAGAAGAACTTAAGACAGCTGGCAGAGGATCTGGATGTAGAGTACATCCACATGGAGGATGAGAGCAATATCGCCTACATGATCGATGCCATCAAGACCGGAAGCTCGCTTTCCATGGACAACTCCGATATGGTGAGTTACGAGGAGGTCTACTATTACTTTGCGATCCCGCTTGCGGCACTTTTGCTGTGGGAGCTGTTTGTCTGCATCAGAAGGGGAAGATTATAATGAGTAAGAACGAAGAACGTAAAAATGCAAGGACCGTGATGGGCCTTTTGGATGTACTGTGTCTCCTTTTGCTTGCGGCGGGGCTCTTCTTCGGCATTCGTTTTTTGATGAATGAACTCTTTTTGAAGAACTATCGCGCGAAGGATTATTCCACGAAATACGAGTCGGGACTTACCAAGGCGAACATTAACGAGGATTACCTTCCTTACTACAATATGGGCAACGCGTACTACCAAAACGGGGACTACGACAAGGCGATCACGAACTACAAACTGGCGCTCGAAAAGAATCCGCCGAAGTACAAGGAGTGCCCGGTGCGTATAAACCTAGCGCTTGCCATGATCCAAAAGATCAACTTTGATAACTTAAATACCCAGAATAAGATCGAAAATGCCATCCGGCAGTTAAAGGCGGCGAGGGCGGTGCTCGTGGAGGACGGCTGTGCCAATCCCGCGGAGGACGTGTTCGACGGGCACAGCGCCGAGGCTGAACAGCTGAAGAAGGATATCGACGAGATGATCAAGAAGCTGCAGGAACAACAGCAGCAACAGCAGCAGAATCAGGATGAGGAACAGCAGGAACCTCAGCCGAGCGACGGAAATGACGATGAAGAGCAGCAACAGCCGCAGGATTCCGAGCGTGAGGATGAGCTTCGGGATAAGCTGAATGATCAAAAGCAGGAAGCAAACAAGGAGCGCTCCGAGATGAACGGAGATCGCGAAAATCGAAACGGTGGCGGAGGCTACGACTTCGACGGAAAAACCTGGTAACAGGCAACAAAAAAAGCGGCTTAGGCCGCTTTTCTTGTTAAGTGATCATACATGATACCGTAGGCCAGATCACTGATCTCGGTAGTCTTTAAGCTCTTCACCTGCTCTGCCGGGATCACATCCAGTACGTTGATCTTTACGTGGATGCGCTTGAACAAAAACTGTCGGAAGATCTTTCGGCAGTCCTCTATGGTCGTGACAACCACGGGACAACCGGCTTTCTTAGCGATTTTAAACGCGCCGTCCCTGAAGGGGAGAAGCGGCTCCTCGGTGCGGTTCAGCCAGCCCTCCGGATAAATACCGATGGAGCAGAACCCCGTTTTGATGTAATCCGCCGCCTGGTTGATGCTCTTGATGGCCTCCTTGGTGGAGGACCGGTCGATGGGGATGCATCCGACCACGCGCATATATCTGCCCACAAAGGGAATCTTCATGTTCTGTTCCTTGGAGATATACGCCACGTTGTGCTTCTTGTAAAGCTCGATGCCTACCAGGGGATCGAAGATACAGGAGTGGTTGCTCACGATCAGGAAGGGTTCGTCCGGAAGCTTGTCCAGCCCCGTCGCGTGCGGGATGATGCGGAAGGAATCCACAAAGACCTTTAAGGTCGCCATACCGAACTTGCGATAGAACGTGTCGATGTTCTTCGGGGTGTAGTCCTTTCTGATGGTCAGTGCGATCAGGATGAAGATCGCCAGCTGTATCAAAAACAGGCAGACATATCCGATCAGTGTAAAGAAAAAAATAAACAATATTTCCAAAATGACATTTGCGTGTACGACCTCAGTCAGCACCAACGCCAGCGCGGAGGAGAAGCTGATGATCAGATACAGGTAATGAAGCATAAAACAACCTCTCTTTTCATTTTGTGCTTTCAGCAATAGATTATATGATTCGCGCCCGTGCTGTCAAGAAAAAAGTGGTTTTTTTCCTATACAAAAAAACCGATTTATGATATACTGTGCTTTATGATGAAAAAGTGGGTTTTTATGCCAAAAATACCGAGTGGAGAATTGTGACATGATAGATCAGGAAAAGGTCGGTCTGATGACCAGACTGGCCATCTATGAGAAAAAAGAAAAGAACAGTGGTCTTCTGTATTCCAGATATTTCGAAACAGATTACGTCAGATACAATATATTAAAAACATGGGTTGCTTCTACGGTGGCCTACTGGCTGATCATCGCGGCTTACTCCTTCCTTCATTTTGACGAGCTTCTCGGAAAGGTGAACGAGATCGATTACTTCGCCGTGATGTACAAGCTGCTGGGAGGCTACGTGCTCTTTGTGTTTGCCTATTTTGTTTTGGGGACCTTCGTGTACCATGTGCGTTACGAAAAGAAAAAGCACGGGCTTGTGGAATACAACGGAAATATGCGAAAGCTCATCGAGCTGAACGAGGGCACAAGAGCGAAGGTGAAGAACGACACCCAGCTTGAGAATGTGACCGAGGCGCCGGCCGCAAAGCCGATGCGGCAGTCCGCGGATCCCTCGCGGGGTACCGTCAGCCGCATGAACATGGTCAATGCGCGTCTTGCCGAGGAGCAGGAGGCGAAGAGACAGGAGATCATCGCCAACGTGAACCGCTTAAACGAGCGCAGGGAGCGCGAGCAGGCGGTCAACGAGCAGCGCAAGCGTGAGATCGAGATGGAAAAGGAACGCATCCGGCAACGCCGGCGTGCCCTTGAGGAAGAGCAGATGGCGCGGCTCAGAAAAGAACGCGAACAATCCTTTGTACGGGAAGATCATACTTATTCGGGACCGGATCAAAAGAACGGTCAGGCAGGAGGTAACAAGTAATGGCAACTTTGCTGACAGTCAGAGACGCGATCAGAGATTTTTTAAGAAAATTCGAAGAGGTACTCTCACCCATATTCAGATTTATCTGCGCGATGATCATTTTTTCGAGCATCGCAAAGCATTACGGTTATTTCGACCTGTTCTCACAGAAGACGATCATCTTTTTACTCTCGGTGATCTGTGCCATGGTGACCACTCCGGTCATGATCTTTGCGGCAGGTGTTGTGATCACGGTGAACTGCTTTGCTGTTTCCCTTGACGTAGGTGTTGTATGTACGGTGATGTTCATCCTCATGTACTGCATGTATATGCGTATGTTCATCGACTGCGGATGGATCCTGGCTTTAGTGCCGATCCTCTACCTCTGCAAACTCTATTACGCGATCCCCATCATCGTGGCGATCTTTGCGGGAGCGGCGGGCATCGTACCCGTAGCCTTCGGTGTGATCATCCACTATTTCACCGGTATCGTGCACGATGTGAGCTTAAAGCTTGCGGCACCGGAAAAGGATAAGGATTTCGCGGCATATAAATACATCGTGGAGACACTGGTAAAGAACAAGGAGATGCTGCTTCCGATCATCGCTTTTGCCGTGGTGATCCTGATCACAGCGTTGATCTACATGCTTCCCTTTGACTACTCATGGTATGTAGCTATCGGTGTGGGCGGCATTTTGAACATTCTGGTATTCCTTGTGTGCAGCGGAAAGCTCTCCGTGTCCGTCGACAGCGGTGAACTGGTGCTTGGCTCTTTGCTCGGCATGATCGTAACTGCCTTCGTACAGCTCGTTCGACGGCTGGTGGATTACTCGCGCAAGGAAAATGTACAGTTTGAGGATGACGATTATTACTACTACGTGAAGGCGATCCCGAAGTACAATTCCAAGAGTCATAAGAAGAAGGTCAAGAATATGACGGAAGAGCTTTCGGGTAAGGTAAAGAAAGAAAAAGAGAAGGAAAATGAGGCGTAGGGTTTGAACAAGCTTCTCACAAATCTGAAATTGTATTTTGACTGGTTTTATCTGCCGGAGCCGACGATCGCGGATATCATCGAGATCATCATTCTCGCTTTCGTGATCTACTACATCATGCTCTGGTTCAAACGCACAAGGGCATGGACTCTGTTCAAGGGCCTTCTGATCCTTGTGCTCGTTTTTGCGCTCGCATATTTCTTTAAGATGAACACCATTTTGTGGATATACAGAAACACGATCAACGTGGGCATTATCGCCATTATCATCCTGTTTCAGCCGGAGCTTCGGCGCGCGCTGGAGGAGTTGGGCCGTAAGAGCTGGCTTTCCGACATGATCGTGCGTGATGATGACGCGGAAAAGGACAGCAAGCTTTCCGAGAAGACCATCACGGAGCTTGTTGCGTCTGCCATCTCCATGAGCAAGGCTAAGACAGGTGCACTCATTGTACTTGAGAACAATGTGGCACTCGGGGAGTACGAGAGCACGGGTATCAATGTGGATGCCGTGGTCACAAGACAGCTGCTCCTGAACATTTTCGAAAAGAACACACCGCTCCACGACGGCGCGGTGATCGTGAGAAATAACCGTGTGATCGCAGCGACCTGTTATCTCCCGCTGACTAACCGGCATGACTTAAACAAGGATCTCGGTACCAGACACAGAGCGGCCATCGGCATCAGTGAGGTCTCGGACAGCCTGACCATCATTGTGTCGGAGGAAAACGGAAAGATCTCCGTGGCCCAGGGCGGTAATCTGACGACAAATTTAGACTCCGAGAGCCTGCGCAGACAGCTTATGGGACTTCGCACCGAGCGAAGCGGCATCAAGACCAACCGCCGGAAACGGAAGAAGGGAGGTGCCGCACGTGAGAGCTAGGTTATTCAAGAATCTGGGCCTCAAAATCCTTGCGATCGTCTTTGCGGTCATCCTCTGGCTGATCGTCATGAACATTTCGGATGATCAGATCACAAAGGAGATCAACAATATTCCCGTGGAGCAGGTAAACGGGGATGTGCTCGAGGAAAAGGATCAGGTCTATGAGGTCGCAAAGGGCGATACCGTGGACATTGTGGTGAAGGGCAGACGATCCATCGTGAGTCAGCTCTCGGCATCCGATTTTTCAGCGAAGGCAGATCTCTCTCAGATGTCCATCACCAATTCCGTGCAGATCGATGTGCAGGCGAGCCGTTTGGGAATTCGGGATGAGATCGCGATCACGGTGCTCGACAATATGATGACATTGAACCTGGAGGATAAGGTGTCGTCCCAGTTCTCGGTCAAGGTAAAGACCGAGGGTGAGACAAGAAACGGTTATGCGGTCGGCTCTGCCATCGCAAATCCGAATATCATCACGGTGACCGGACCTCAGAGCTCCGTGGACAAGATCACGGATGTGATCGCAACGGTCAGCGTGTCGGGGGCAAACAAGGATATCTCTACACAGGCGGTCGTCAGATTATACGATGCGTACGGTGAGGAGATCGTGAATGATAAGCTTGAATATTCGACGGATATGGTGGATGTCTCCGTGACAGTCTTCCCCACCAAGGAGGTGGATGTTAATGTGGAGATCCAGGGAGAACCGGCAGAGGGCTATGCCATCGAGAACACGCTGTTTCAGCCGACTTCCGTGATGATCGCCGGACCGACGGAGGATATCGCCGAGATCTCGGAGATCAAGATCGATGATATTTCCGTGGCGGGCTTGGAGAGCAATCTGCAAAAGACCGTCAACCTTTCAAATTATCTGCCGGATACCGTGGTTGCCGTGGGAGACACCGCGGAGATCGAGATCACGGTCAATATTACGCAGACCAGCGAGCGGAAGCTGACGATTACGAAGAAGGATCTGAAGCTTCGGGGCAAGCAGGCGGATTACAACTATACCGTGACGGTATCGGATCTCTACGTAAAGCTCTCGGGCTTTGAGGACATGATCGGTGAAGTGACGGTTGAGGACCTCTGGCCGGTGATCGATGTGAGCGGTCTTTACTTAGGCAATAATATGGGCGTGCCCGTGACCATCAAGGAGATCGAGGGCGTGAAGACCGAAATCTCCGGCACGGTAAATGTTGAGGTAAGTTCGACGGATACGGAGGAGGAGTAACTATGATAGAAAAACTGAAAGCGGCAATTGAGGAGTGTAACTATATCGTATTCTTCGGCGGTGCGGGGGTGTCCACCGAGAGCGGGATCCCGGATTTCAGAAGCACCGACGGTCTGTACAACCAAAAGTACAAATATCCGCCGGAAACCATTGTGAGTCACAGCTTCTTTGAGTATCGTACCGATGAGTTTTACGAGTTTTATAAGGATAAGATGATCTTCCCGGACGCAGAGCCGAACGCAGCACACAAGAAGCTGGCGGAGCTTGAGGCGCAAGGGAAGGTGAAGGCGGTCATCACGCAGAATATCGACGGTCTGCATCAGAAGGCCGGAAGTAAGGAAGTGCTCGAGCTTCACGGCTCGGTGCTCAGAAACTACTGCAAGTCCTGCGGCAAGAACTTTGATCTTGATTATGTCATGAAATCCGAGAGCCTTGTGCCTCACTGCGACGAATGCGGCGGCCTTGTTCGCCCGGACGTGGTGCTCTATGAGGAGGGTCTCGACCAGAGCATTCTTGCAAGGTCCATCGATCACATTTCCAAGGCGGACATGCTGATCATCGGCGGTACCAGCCTGGCGGTGTATCCGGCAGCGGGTCTGATCGATTACTTCCACGGCAAGCATCTTGTGGTGATCAACATGGCGCCGACCTCAAGAGATACGCAGGCGGATATCGTGATCAAGGAAAAGATCGGTCAGGTATTTGCACAATTGTAAAAAAAGTGATAATATATGGATTGCTTCGGGGCAGGGTGAAATTCCCGACCGGCGGTACAGCCCGCGAGCACACGTCCGTGTGCAGACATGGTTAGATTCCATGGCCGACAGTAAAGTCTGGATGAGAGAAGTGCGAATGATCTTGTTTTAATTACCCCGGAGATATCTTCGGGGTATTTTTATGAATGAATATATGAAAAGAGCCGTCGAGCTTGCGAAACGCGGTGTGGGTGCGGTGAACCCCAATCCGCTTGTGGGCTGTGTGATCGTAAAGGACGGACGCATGATCGGCGAAGGGTACCATGCGAAATACGGTGATCTTCACGCGGAGCGTAATGCCATCAAAAACCTGACAGAGAGCGCGGAGGGGGCCGAGATGTACGTAACCCTGGAACCCTGCTGTCATACCGGGAAACAGCCGCCGTGCGTGGAGGCGATCGTAGAACAGAAGATTCGCAAGGTCTACGTGGGTTCCGACGATCCGAACGAGAAGGTGGCGGGAAAGGGTATCACCTATCTGCGGGAACACGGTATCGAGGTGGAAACCCATGTGGAAAAGGAAGCCTGCGATGCGTTAAACGATGTGTTCTTTCACTACATTACAAAAAAGACACCCTATGTGGTGATGAAATATGCCATGACGATGGACGGAAAGATCGCCGCTTATACGGGTGAGAGCAAGTGGATCTCGGGTGAAAGGTCCCGCGCGCGCGTGCAGGAAATGAGAAATGAACTGACCGGGATCATGGTAGGGATCGGCACCGTGATGAAGGACGATCCGCTTCTTACCTGTCGTCATCCGGGAGGAAGAAACCCCGTCAGGATCGTTTGCGACACGCACCTGATGACGCCGATGTTTTCGCAGCTTGTAAAGACGGCGGACAAAGTTCGCACCGTGATCGCCTGCGGGGATCCCGTCATGTACGACCCGGAGGGAGAACACCACGTAGAGGAGCTTAACAACCGCGGTATAGAGGTGGTGACGGTTCCGCTTCTGGGAGACCACCTGGATCTTTCGGCATTGATGATCAAGCTCGGAACCATGGAAATTGACGGTATCCTGCTTGAGGGCGGCGGAACGCTGAACTGGAGTATGCTTGCACAGGATCTTGTGAATGAGGTCCGCATCTTCCTTGCACCGAAGCTGATGGGCGGCAGGGATGCCAAGACCCCGGTGGAGGGAACCGGCTTTGAGCATCCGGACCTTGCAAAGAAGTTCACGCTTGTCTCCGAGGAGCGGATCGATGAAGATATTTACCTTCGTTATAAAAGGAGGGATATATAGATGTTTACCGGTATCATAGAAGAGATCGGAGAGATCAAAGAGATCAGACACGGCGAAAAGTCCGCAAGGCTTACCGTTGCCTGCAGGACCGTGACAGAGGGAAGCAGGGTCGGCGACAGCATTGCGGTAAACGGCGTCTGCCTGACCGCAACAAATATCACGACCGGAAGCTTCGCCGCGGATGTGATGGCGGAGACAATTCGCCGCTCATCTCTGGGCACGCTTGTACCGGGCAGCCGCGTCAACCTGGAACGCGCCATGCCGGCCGACGGAAGGTTCGGCGGACATATCGTGAGCGGCCACATCGACGGCACCGGGACTGTCACCAAACTCACAAAGGAAGACAATGCGGTCTGGGTGACGATCCGCGCCGAACAGCCCGTCCTTCGCCTGATCGTGGAAAAAGGCTCCGTCGCCATCGACGGCATCAGCCTCACCGCGGCCAAGGTCGAAGCTGACAGCTTTTCTGTCTCCGTCATTCCCCACACGGGAAGCGCCACAACGCTCCTCGAAAAGAAGGTCGGCGACAAGGTCAACCTGGAAAACGACGTGATAGGAAAGTATGTTGAACGGCTGTTGAACTTGACAAGTGCTCAACCTGAGAGAAAAAGCAGAATAAATATGGATTTTTTAGCTGAGCATGGCTTTATATAGGAGACAGTATCATGAGTTTAGAATTCAACACAATCGAAGAAATCGCGGCGGACCTCGCCGCCGGCAAGATCGTCGTGATCCTTGACGACGAATCCCGCGAAAACGAGGGCGACGTCATCTGCGCCGCGGAATTCGCGACCACGGAAAACGTCAACTTTATGGCGAAATACGCAAGGGGCCTCATCTGCATGCCCATGGATCCTGTCTACACGGACAAGCTCCATCTCCCGCAGATGTGCCTCACCAACACGGATAATCACTCCACGGCCTTCGCGGTCTCCGTGGATCACGTGAGCACCACCACCGGAATCTCGGCCGAGGAACGCGGCATTACCGCCCGCGCCTTCGCTGCCCCGGAAGCAAAGCCCGAAGACTTCCGCAGGCCGGGACACATGTTTCCGCTTGAGGCAAAGCCGGGCGGAGTCATCGAGAGACAGGGTCATACCGAGGCTACGGTGGATCTGATGAAGATCGCCGGACTGCAGCCCGTGGGTCTTTGCTGCGAGATCATGAAGGATGACGGCACTATGGCAAGACGCGATGACCTCTTTGCATTTGCAAAGGAGCACGGATTAAAGATCTCCACAGTGGAACGCCTGATCCGCTATCGCAAGGAACACGAGGTCTTCGTGGAATGCGTTGCCAAGGCAAAGATGCCAACCCGCTACGGCGAGTTCACGATCTACGGCTACATCAATAAGCTAAACGGCGAGCACCATGTGGCACTGGTCAAGGGAGATATCACGGACGGCGAGCCGGTGCTCTGCAGAGTCCACTCGGAATGCCTGACCGGCGATGCTTTAGGCTCTGCGAGATGTGACTGCGGCCAGCAATACGATGCCGCCATGAAGAAGATCGCCAAGGAGGG
>CACZPL010000069.1 GCA_902783015.1 uncultured Lachnospiraceae bacterium | reverse complement strand
TAATCTCCGGCGTAAAACTTGTTCAGTGTCTCGTTAATGGAGATCAGATAATCAAGCTCACGCTTTTCCCAGTATTTCTTATCGTAATCAGTCTTGATGGAATTGTACACGGAAACAGCCTCGTTGTAGCGGTCCATGCGGATCAGGCAATCCGCGCGGTACAGCAGGATGTCAACATCCAAGGCATCCGAGAACCATTGCTTTTCCGAGATCGCCTCATCGAATTTGGAAAGCGCTTCCTCGTAGCTTCCTTCCTCAAAAAGCTTCACGCCTTCATTTCTCAGTGATTTCTTGGGGGATACAATGTGAAATAAAACAAAAATGAAGCCGAGCGCAAGTGCCGTATAAAAGATCACATTGAAGATCAATACGGTAACAGAGAGCTTCTTTCTTCGACTTCTCCTTCTTGCTTCACTTGCGCGCATGCTTCAAAAACCTCGAAAATCTATCTTCCGATCATGGAATAGAATTCTTCCAATGACAGATTATTGTCATGTAAAAACGTTGCGGCTTCTTTTCCGACATATCGGAAATGCCACGGCTTGTAGTTCACTCCGGTCACCCCGGTCTTGTCCTGGGGATAACGCAGGATAAATCCGTATTTATAGGAATTGGCGATCAGCCACTGGGTAGCCGGTGCGGTGTCATCAAAATCGGTTCTGGTGGTCACATCCCCCGAAGCGATATCGATTGCAAGACCGGTCTCATGCTCACTGTAACCCGGCTCATCGATATTTAAGAGTGCCTTGCTCTTTGCTTCCTCCTCGGAGAGTCCCTCCTCGTTTACAAAGGACTCGATCTGGGAATTCAGCAAATTCTCCTGTGTCTCACGATCCCTATAGGCGCCGAGGATATTGTACTCGAAGCCAGCGGCGTTAATGGCATCGGAAAGTGAGATCAAGTCATCGTACATGCGGTTATCGATATCATAACCTGCATTTAAAGTCTTGTGTTCGAAGGTGTAGCCCGATTCGATCGGGTGGGTCGGATTGACAAGGACTGTCAGTCCCGCAGAGGAATTGTAGATCTGCTCCGCCTGCTCCGCCAGCATACGCTGCTGAGTGACAACGGGATCCTCCGTCGCCTCGGTCGGAGTTGCGATCACAACCTCTGTTGTCGTGGGTTCTGCCTTCTTTTTCTTTCCGTGAAAGGCTTTTCCTATCAGCACAAATAATAAAATAAGAACCAGTACCGCGGCGATCGTGTAGATCAGAATGCTGTAATCCTTTGCCTTTGTGTGACGAACCAGCAGACGAACATACCGTTTCACAAGGCGCTTCGTCTTTTTCCAGAACCTTTTTGCACCCTTTTTGATACGATACCAGATCTCGTTAAAATCCATGATATTTCCTTCCTTTCACAAGATTTCACATTCCATGATAATATACCACAGAAAGTACCGTAATGCAAGACGGAACGCACCCGTATCCCCGGATGCCGTTTGTCTTGACGAATCCTTATATTCGGGTATAATATACTTGGGAAACGGAGGTACAATCATGGCAAAAAGCATTGCCATCATCACATCCCAATTCAGTGTGGTGGTGAAATCAATCGAAAACGGACTCCTGCAGGAGGGCTATGACGTTACCCTCATCGGCGACAACATCGATACGATCACGGATCTGATGAAGACCACGGATGTCTTCCTCTTATATCTTCCGGACCGTCTCGTGGATGACCCGAAAAAGATTTACAACATCCTTCTGCTCAGTGATAAATTCAAGGACAGCCGACGTCGAATCATCCTGATCGGAAACGACAGGGATTACGACGATTTTATGAAAGCGGTTCCGGGACTCAAAGAGTTCCCGTGGATCAACCGACCGGTAAATATGCTTCAGCTCCAGTCGGAGATTGAACACGAAGAAAAGCGTCAGACCGAGAAAAACGCAAAGAAAAAGATTCTCGTCATCGACGATGATTTTGTATATGCGCAGAAACTAGTTGACTGGATGAAAAGCTCCTACTCCATCGAGGCCGTGACAGACGGCATGAGCGGGATCACTTATCTGACAAACACCAAGGTAGACCTGGTCATTCTCGATTTTGAGATGCCCGTGGTAGACGGCCCGAAGATCTTCGAGATGATGAAGATGCATCCCTCAACCGCATCCACTCCGGTGATCTTCATCTCCGAGTCCGGCAGCAAAGACAGCCTTATGCGCGCCATGCGCTTAAAGCCTCAGAACTTTTTGGTAAAGTCCATGGCAAGTCAGGAAATCGTCGGCGCCGTCAAGGAATACTTCGAAACAAGGGCAAATTCGTATTAAGGAAAAAAAGCAGCGTATGCATATCGCATACGCTGTTCTTTTATTCCGTATACTGTGCCGCCGCAAGGCCTGCTACGGTTCCGTCGGCCGCAGCCGTTGTCAGCTGTCTGACGGGCTTTTTCCGACAGTCACCTGCCGCAAAGATCCCGGGAACATTTGTCGCACAATCCTCTCCCGCGATCACATAACCCGCTTCATCCAAGCTGATCAGGTCTTTCACAAACTCCGTATCGGGGATCTGACCCACGGCGATGAAAATGCCGTTTGCGGGAATCTCTCCCTTTGCACCCGTCTTGTGGTCCGTATAGATCAGCTTCTCTACCTTCTCCGCGCCGGCGATCTCATCCACCGTCACATCAGTCACAAAGCTGACATTATCCTTTTCTTTAAGCTGTTCAAGCAACTTCGGCTCACCGCGGAAGCCGTCTCTTCTGTGGCAGATCGTCACATGGTTGCAAAAGTTGGACAAAAACATGGCATCCTCAAGTGCCGTGTTTCCACCGCCGCACACGATCGTATCTTTCTTCCTGTAAAACATGCCGTCACAGGTTGCACAATAAGAAACACCGAGCCCCGAAAGTCTTTCCTCCCCCGAAACACCGAGCTTTCTTCGTTTTGCCCCCGTTGCTATGATCACGGAAGCTGCCTCGTAGGAAGCCGCCTCTCCCGAAACAACAAAGCCGTCACCCTCTTTTTTTACGGAGAGCACCTTGTCGTTTTGATACTCCATACCGAGAGCCTTCGCCTGTTCAAACACGGTGTTTACCAGATCAAAGCCCGAAATATTCTGATACCCCGGATAGTTTTCCACCTCCGGAGAGTTGACGATCTGTCCTCCGTAATTTGCGCCCTCGATACAGAGTGCCGAATGTCCGGCGCGAAGCACGTAGATGGCGGCAGTAAGACCGGCGATCCCGGCTCCTATAATGATCACATCTTTTTTCATATCAATCCTCTAATAACTTTAACAATTCACTCTTCGGTACCGCGCCGACGGACTTCTTCACAATTTCTCCGCCCTTGAACAGTGCTACAAACGGGATACTCATCACGTTATATTTCTCAGCCAGATCGCCGTTTTCATCCACGTCCACCTTGCAGACCTTGATATCGCTTCTCTCCTCGGAGATCTCCTCGATGATAGGCCCGAGCATCTTACAGGGACCGCACCAGCTTGCCCAAAAGTCCACCAACACCGGCACATCCGACTGCAATACCTCTGCCTCAAAGTTTCCTTCATTGATCTTTAAACTTGCCATATTATGTACCTCCTGACAATTTATGATTTAATATTATACGTTTCGCGAAAATTATTTTCAAGCCTGTTTATCTCCGTCTCCAAATCTTTTGAAGAGATAATATATGCACCGGCACCGCGCACCACTGTCTGGATCAGTCCATCGGAGGACGCAACCGTGATCTCATACTTTGCCTTGAAGTCATGTGCAAAGCGTTCTATAAATGCATCTGCCGTCTGCCCCTCCTTCGTATGTATCACCGTAATACTCCCGTTAGTCTCGGAGCTTCCCGTGTTGCCCTTCACTCTGTAGCCGTCAAACACCACGAGCACCTCCGTATCCGTCATGCCCTGATAATTCGACAATATATCAATAAGCTTTGATTTGGCGGCATCTACATTGACCTGCAATACATCCTTCAGGGAACTCCATGCATAGATCACGTTAAAGCCGTCCACGATCAGAAGCTTTTCTTTTCTCGGCGCAGTCGTCACCTTTTGCGAAGAACTCCCGGACTTTTCGTGTGCATTCTGCTCCCTGTGCTGTTTCTTGTAGGCACTCTTCTTTTTGTTTGCGTTCGCACTCTGTACACGCCCGATGATGGAATCGATCTCCTCAAGATCGATGGTATAGTCAAAGCTTCCGCTTTTTACGATCGGTCTTGCCGGTGTCACCGGATCGGAGGAAGCATCCTCATCCTGTACATGCATATGATCCCTGACCTCATACCACGGAACGATATAGCCCGCGCCGTGGGCACAGAATACGGAAGATGTCGGATTCGCAAGATCCGCCTCGGGATCATAGGTGTTGTCGGAAAGGGCAGCCTCCTGATCATGACAGACATCATAACCGCGCAGCGAAACACTCATACTGCCCTGCCCACCGGTATGCGCGCTCAGCTCCTTTTGATACTCCACAATGGTCGCCACCGGTCCGTAGCCCGTGATCACGGCAGTATCACCGACAAACTCCGGCGGTGCAAGCTTCGCAAAGCACATCTCAAGTTCGCGGATCGCGCGACCGGCCATGGTCTGCGGCAACTCCAGATAAAAATCGTAATATGGCTCTAACAACACATTTTCCGCATACATCAGACCCATACGGACCGCGCGGATCGTCGCTTTTCTGAAATCCCCGCCCTCGGTGTGCTTCGGATGGGCACGTCCGCCGGTCACGGTCAAACGCACATCCGTGAGCGGTGATCCGGTAAGCACACCCCTGTGTTGCTTTTCTCTTAAATGATACATGATAAGGCGCTGCCAGTTCTTGTCGAGCACATCCTCGCTCACATCACTTGCAACCTCGATCCCCGAGCCGCGTTCTCCCGGCTCGATCCGGATATGGACCTCCGCATAATGCCTGAGGGGTTCAAAATGTCCCACGCCGATCACGGTGTTTGCTACCGTTTCCTTATAGGTGATGCGTCCGGTGTCAAACCGCGGCTTAAATCCGAGCCGCACCATCACAAGCTCCGTCAGGATCTCAAGCTGCACCTGTCCCATCAGCATCACCTGGATCTCTTCAAGAGATTCATTCCAGGTACAGTCAAGCTCCGGCAGTTCCTCGGAAAGTGCACAGATCTCCGGATAGACCTTTCTCGCCGAGATATCATCCGGCAGACGCATGGAATAGCGGATCACCGGCGCGATCAGGCAAAAGTCGGTATCCGATTCCTTGCCGATACCGCTTCCCGCCTGTGTATCAGAAAGTCCGAGGCAGGCACAGACCTCGCCGGCATGCACCTCTTTCACAGCCTCATATTTTGCACCGTTATAGATTCGAAGCTCGCTTACCTTTTCGCCGTTTTCACCGAGCGGTGTGCGAAGAGCAAGGGAACCGCCGGTAAGCTTCATATGCGTCAACCGATTTCCCTTCTCATCCCGCGTGATCTTAAACACGCGTGCCCCGAAGGTATCATCGTAGTCGGGTGCGGCAAAGAAAAGATCCATCATGGAAAGAAGCTCGTCCACGCCGTGTGTCTTTAAAGCAGCGCCGCACATACAGGGAAATACCTTCTGCTCTTTTATGATTTCGCCGATCAGTTCCTTATCCATGGACCCGTATCTCAAATAATCGTTGATGATCTCCTCATCATCGGAAAAGACGGAGATCTCCTCACAGGCCTCTCCCTCCAAGTAACCGTCATCATTCTGCTTGAATTCACCGAAGTCCACACAGCGCTCGGAAAGCCGTTCCTTCAGTTCAGAGATGATGGTCTCTTTATCATTCATATATTGATCCATCTTATTTACAAAGATGACTGTGGGAATCCTGTACTCGTTCAGCAGACGAAACAGCGCCTTCGTGTGGCTGTCCACCCCGCCCGGCGCGCTTACCACAAGCACTGCATAGTCGAGCACCTGCAGCGTGCGTTCCATCTCGGCGGAAAAATCCACATGCCCCGGAGTATCCACCAGTGTCACGTGAAAGTGCGGCAATTCAAAGATTGCCTGCTTCGAAAATATGGTGATCCCGCGCCTTTTTTCCTGCACGTCCGTATCCAGATGCGCATCCTGATTATCCACGCGCCCCAGCTTTTTGATCACCTCGGTCTTGTAGAGTATGGCCTCGGATAAGGTTGTCTTACCCGCATCTACATGCGCAAGGATTCCGATTACAAGGTTTTTCATAGGCATTCTCCAATAAAAGGGATGGCAACGTGCCATCCCTTTTTCTTAATCACAAAGTCTTTCAAGCGCAGCCCGCTTTTCGTTCACCTGCGAGAGCAGGCCGGAATAATCCATATCCGTATGATTACGAAGAAGTTCGGTCATCTCCGTGACCGGTGTCAGGATCGGTGTCATGGAAAGATTTGAGAGCACACCCTTTAAGGCGTGTGCTGCCTCAAAGCCCGCCTGAAGATCCCCTGCCGCGATCGCATCATTCAGCTTCGTGAATGTCGCCTCCTTCGTCAGCGACCTCACCATTTTCAAATAAAATTCTTCATTGCCGAAGCAACGTTTCAGTCCTTCTTCGGTGTTCGCGCCGAATTCGTTTA
>CACZPL010000068.1 GCA_902783015.1 uncultured Lachnospiraceae bacterium | reverse complement strand
TATTACAAGCGGGACATTTCTTAAACAGAGGCTGAACCTCAGCCTGTGCAGAATCAAAACAGCTTTCCTGTTCTCTTCGCCATTCCGGAGACTGATTGCTGAAGCGGTCGCTTACAAGATCGCTTCCCCGCTCAAGAGCCCATCCGATCTCACCTGCTTTCCCACCCAGAAAGCTTCCGATCGTAGACGCAAGTCTGCCTTTTCTCTCTGTTTTTGTGCGGTTTTTGTACGTGCTCGACTCAACAAATGTACTCTTCGCTCCGTTTCCGCAACAATCGCAGTAAAACTCAAACTGAAATCCCGCTTCTGTCGAAAGATCATTATAGTTTCTCGTAAATGAATGTAACATATGTACCTCCTCTTCCGTAAAACCCCACAACAGTACCTATTCTATTATTTTATCATAAAGCCGTTGATGCTTCAAGTTTTAGCCTCTGTTTAAGCTTGTTCCAATACTTTCTTCCATCAGCACTTTCCGTAAGAACCTCATCTCGACTCCGCTTCGCTTCGTCTCGATGTATGTTGTCGCCAAATACCGTAAAATAAACAGCGCTGCTGCGCAGCATCTAATCAAAAAGAAGAGGACTCCCCTTCAAGCAAGCTTGAGGGAGTCCTCTTCTTTCCGATTGGTCACTTCGTGACCGCTGTTTATTCTTCTGTGCTTGGCTCGTTATCACTCAAGTTCTATCGTCCCGGGCGGCTTGGATGTGAGGTCGTACAGCACGCGGTTCACGCCCTTGACTTCGTTGATGATGCGGTTCATGACCTTCTGCAGTACCTCGAAGGGAATGTCGGTGCAGTCGGCGGTCATGAAGTCGGAGGTGTTCACGGCGCGGAGCACGATCGCGTAATCGAAGGTTCGGAAATCTCCCATCACGCCCACGGAGCGCATATTGGAGAGCGCCGCAAAATACTGGTTCGGCAGATGGCGGATACGTCCGCTTGCACGGGCGTGGTCCATCTCCTCGCGGAAAATGAAATCGGCATCCTGCACGATGCGCACCTTCTCGGCATCGATCTCGCCCACGATACGCACGCCGAGTCCCGGTCCCGGGAAGGGCTGGCGGAACACCAGGTATTCCGGTATGCCGAGCTCCAAGCCCGCACGGCGCACCTCATCCTTAAACAGCATGCGCAAGGGTTCCACGATCTCCTTGAAATCCACGTGATCCGGCAAACCGCCCACGTTGTGATGCGACTTGATCGTTGCGGACTTTCCGAGTCCGGACTCGATCACATCCGGATAGATGGTTCCCTGTGCCAGGAAATCCACGGCACCGATCTTCTTTGCTTCCTCCTCGAAAACGCGGATAAACTCCTCGCCTATGATCTTGCGCTTTGCCTCGGGATCCGTAACTCCCGCAAGCTTTTCGTAAAAACGTTCCTGCGCGTTAACACGGATGAAATTCAGTTCATAATTACCTGTGGGTCCGAATATCGCCTCGACCTCGTCCCCCTCGTTTTTCCTGAGCAGACCGTGATCCACAAATACACAGGTCAGCTGCTTCCCAACAGCCTTGGAAAGAAGCACGGCCGCAACGGAGGAATCCACGCCGCCGGAAAGCGCGCAGAGCACCTTACCGTCGCCGATCTTTTCCTTCAGGGCCTTCACCGTACTCTCAACAAAGGAGTCCATCTTCCAGTCGCCGCTGCATCCGCATACATTGTACACAAAATTGTGTAAAAGCTCCTTGCCCTGCTCGGTATGCATAACCTCGGGATGGAACTGCGTCGCGTATAAGCTCCGGGAAACATCCTCCATGGCTGCAACCGGACAGTTTTCTGTATGTGCCGTGACCGTAAAGCCTGCCGGCGCAGTCGCAATATAATCCGTGTGACTCATCCAGGACGTGATCTTTTTCTTTACGCCCTTGAACAGCTTTGAGGAAGTTTTTCCGTCGCTGCCTGCGGCATCGATGACGGTCTCCGTTCTTCCGTACTCGCTTGTAGGCGCAGTCTTTACCTCTCCGCCCAAAAGATAAGCCATCAGCTGGGATCCGTAGCAAATACCGAGGATCGGGATACCGAGATCAAAGATCTCCTTCGTGTAGCTCGGCGACTCCGGCAGATACACACTGTTCGGCCCGCCGGTAAAGATGATCCCCTTCGGGTTAAGCGCCCGGATTTCATCCAGACCCATGGTATAGGGACGAACTTCCGCATAAACATTGCACTCTCTCACGCGTCGCGCAATCAGCTGGTTGTACTGGCCGCCAAAGTCCAGCACGATGATCATTTCCTTTTCCATGATGTTCTCCTTATTGCTTATTAAACTAATCAGGGGACCGTTCCCTGATTGACGAATCAATCACCGAACCGCCCCCTAAATCTTCAATTAACGCATTTCTTCCTTCAGCACTTCGATCGCCTTATCAAGCTGGGTATCATCCTTACGATCCAGATTCACAGCATTTTGCCGTTTATCCGGAAGTTCAACCTCGTAATCCGGTACCAGACCCACCTTGTGAAGATCATAGCCCGACGGGATAAAATACTTGGCCACGGTGATCTTCATACCGCTTCCGTCAGAAAGACGGATGACACTCTGCATGATTCCCTTTCCGTAGGTCGTCACACCGACCAGCTTTGCGCCGGTCAGGTCACGCATCGAACCCGAGAAAATCTCAGAGGCGCTCGCACTGTTCTTGTTCGCAAGGATCACGACCGGAAGATCAACCTTGTGCCCGTCCGTATCCTTGTACTGATCCATAAGTGTTCCGTCTTTGCCCTCGGTAGAAATAATCACGCCGTCCTTACTCTTTGTCTCATCGGCGAAATAGGCAACCATATCCGAGGCGATGTTCACCAACCCGCCCGGATTGTCGCGCAGATCGAGAATAAAGCCCTTTGCGCCCTGCGAAGTCAGATCGTCTACAGCCTCTTTGAATTCGTCGAAAGTTTTGTCGAGGAACTCCGTCACCTGTACGTATCCGATATTTCCCTCAAGCATCTCATAATCAACGCTGTAGTTTTCAACCTCGCGCCGTTTGATGTGGAACTCGAGATAATCCTTCTCGCCTTCACGGATAACCTTGAGATATGCTTCCGTATTGTTCTGACCGCGGATCTTGGTCACAACCTCCTGCAGATCCTGATCCTGAATCTCCATATCATCCACCTGAACCAGGATATCGCCGGCCTGAAGCCCCGCTTCCTCCGCAGGACTGTTCTTGATCGGTCGCACGACACTGATGATACCATCGACGTCCTGCGTCACAACAGCACCGATGCCGACATAAGTTCCGGACATATCCTCCGTCATTCTGGTAAACTCTTCCGCGGTATAATACTCGGAGTACGGATCATCCAAGCCGGATAACACCGCTCTGAAGATAGCTTCCTTTTGTTTTTCCTCGTCAACGTCAAAGTAAAAATACTTGTCAATATACTGCTGAATCTCCCCGACCTTCATTCTTGTTTCCGGATCGGAGAACAGGTTTCTCATATCGGATTCGCTTTTGGTGTCCGACTCTGTCTTTTGACTCTTGCTGTCCTTGCCTCCGAAACTGCAGCCCGCGGAGAAAATGCATATAGCCATTGCGAGCCCCAGTAAAACAGAGACAGTTCTCTTTTTCAACACAATTATTACGACCTTTCAGTATTATAATCCCGATCAGTGCGCCAGATACGGCTCCGGATCAATGTAGGTACCGTTGATACGCAGACCGAAATGGCAGTGCGGACCCGTGGAATCCCCGGTGCTTCCCGCAAGCGAGATGACCTGAGCACGAGCAACAACCTGACCGACACTCACAAGCAGCTCGGAATTGTGCATGTATACGGTGCAGACTCCGCCGCCGTGATCGATCAAAACATAATTACCCATGGAATAGTGATAGCCCGCAGCGATCACGGTACCGGCCTCGCCGGCTAAGATCGGCGTTCCCATGGGACATCCGATATCAAGACCTCTGTGCACGGTTCCCCAACGCGGGCCGAAGCGCGACGTGATCACACCGCCCGTGGAAACCGGCCACTGGAATGTACCGCCGGTATAATAGATGGTCGTCGGGATACCCGTTGCCGCAGCTGCTGCCGCTGCTGCCTCCGCTGCCGCACGCTCCGCTGCCGCGATCTGATCATCGAGTTCAGCCTCCGCAGCCGCAAGCTGCGCCACCACATCTTCGTACTCTCCGATGGATGCACGGTAGTTCTGCATCTGCTTTTCCTTGCCCTCGATCATGATCTCGACGGCTTCCTTGCTCTCCTGCACATCCTCCTCGATGTCCTCCACCTCGGCAAGATCCTTCCTGAGCTGTTCTTCCTTGTCGGCAATGTCCGTCTTGATCTGGATCAGATCATCCAGCATATCCGTGTCGTATTTGTAGATCTGGCTCTCATACTCGGCCGCATTTACCATATCTGCCACACTGGCCGATGTAAAGATGGTATCCAGATAATTGTAATCGCCGTTTTCGTATGCGTACTGGATACGCTTCTTCATGGCTTCATACTGATCCTGCTCCGCCACCTTGGCGTCCGCCAGCTCATCCTCCTTGACGGCAATATCGTCCTGAAGGGAAAGCTTTTCTGCCTCGAGCTCATCGATCTGATCGTTGAACTCGGCAACAGCCTCGTCAAGCTCCTGGATGGCAGTGGCAATATTGCTCTGCTCCGTTTCCAGTCTGGACAAGACGCCCTCCGCTTCCTTTTTCTTTTCTCCGGTCTGGCGCTTTTTCTCCTGCAATGCACCGATGTCCGAAGCGCTCGCCGACAGGCTGAAGCTCAATACCACCGCAAGCGCGGTAAAAAGCCCTGCACCCTTTTTCCATTTTCGCATATTAAATGCCTCCTTTGCCTAAGATGAATTGGCACGATTCGCAAGCGAATCCTGCCCAGTCGGTCGGTGCGATTCCAAATCATGTCTTCGACATGATCGCACCTCCCTCGGAACCTGCCAAGTTCCAAATGCCATACGTTATAATGAAACTACACCTTCAGGTGCTTTCTGGTCGTTATGATACTACCGATCAGACCCAAACCGATACCGATGATCGCCGAAGCGGGGATCAGTACCGCAAATATATCATGACTCGGCACAAAGGCGAACAGCTGACTGACCACCTTGAATCTGCCGATCACATACTTGGTTACATTGTCGTAGAGGTAATAAATAAGTACGAGCGGGATAAGCGAGCCCACAAGTCCGATCACGATACCCTCTACGATGAACGGCGCACGCACGAAGAAGTTCGTGGCACCGATCAGCTTCATGATCGCGATCTCTTCTTTTCGCACGCTAATACCGATGGTGATGGTGTTGCTGATCAGGAAGACCGACACCAAAAGCAGGATCACGATGATTCCGGCTGACGCATAGCCAACCACACTGTTTAGGGCAGCGATACCGTCGGCCGTCACCTCGGAGGTGTTTACCGACCTCACGCCGGTCAATCCCTTCAGGTAGGAAACGAAATCCGCCTGTTTGGAAAGATCCTTCAGCGTGATCTCGTAGCTTGCACTGTACTTCAGCGGGTTATCTCCCGCAAAGGAAGCGATTGCCTCCTCATAGCGGTCGCCGTAACGATCCTTGGCATACTCCTCCCAGGCCTCGTCCGCCGACTTGAAATAGATCGTGTTGACCTCATCGCGCAAGCGGATCTGCTCGCCGATCAGGTTGATATTCTGGTCTGTTACATCCTCCTTGAAGAATACGGAAATGACCACCGTATTTTCAAGATCCTTCATACCCGTGCGAAAGTTTACGATCACACAGTAAAATACGCCGAACAGGAACAAGCAGGACACGATGGTACCGATGGAAGCGAGAGAAAAGAGTATGTTCCGTCGGATATTCTTCAAACCCTGTCTGATACTGTAAAATCCTGAACTAATCCTCATCTATATATCCACCCTTTTTCTCATCACTGATTATTTCACCCTTCTTCAGAGTGATCACGCGCTTTTGCATCATATTCACGATTTCCTTGTTGTGTGTTACCACAACCACCGTGGTGCCCTTTTTGTTGACATCCTCCAGGAGTCGCATGATCTCCCAGGAGTTCTTCGGGTCCAGGTTACCTGTGGGCTCATCCGCAAGCAGGATCTCCGGCTTGTTCACGAGCGCACGCGCAAGCGCTACTCTCTGCTGCTCACCGCCGGACAGCTGCTTCGGGTATGACTTGTATTTATCCGCAAGTCCGACCAGCGTCAGCATGGCAGGAACCTGTCTTCTGATGTAGCGTCCGGGTGTCTCCACCACGCGCTGTGCAAACGCAACATTCTCATATACCGTTCTGTCCTTTAACAGACGGAAATTCTGGAACACAACACCGATACGACGTCGCACCTTGGGGATATTTCTTCGCTTCAGCTTTGCGTAATCAAAGCCGGCCACATGTACCTTGCCTTCCGTCGGGTCCATCTCCTTGAGCAAAAGCTTGATCAGTGTCGTCTTGCCGGAGCCGCTGGCCCCAACGATGAAGACGAACTCGCCCTTCTCGATGTTGATGTTCACATCGGAAAGAGCATATGTCTTGCTCCCCGGATACTTTACCTTGACGTTATTCATTTCAATCATGCTATAAGCTCCTTACTCGCTTTTATTGATCAATAATCCAAAGATTCCATATATTTCATGTATTTCACGACCATCAGCGCGATCTTGAAGGTGATGGCATCCTCAAACACGCGCAGGTCCAGGCCTGTGCTCTTCTCGAGCTTATCTAACCGATAAACCAGTGTATTTCTGTGGATGTACAGCTGTCTTGATGTCTCCGACACATTCAGGCTGTTCTCGAAGAACTTGTTGATCGTGGTCAGTGTCTCTTCATCAAACTCATCCGGCGACTTGCCGTCAAAGATTTCCTTGATGAACATCTTGCAGAGCGGGATCGGAAGCTGATAAATGAGTCGTCCGATGCCCAGATTGCTGTATGCGATGATCCTGCGGTCGTTGTAGAAGATCTTGCCTACATCGAGCGCCAGCTTCGCCTCCTTGTAGGAACGCGAAACCTCCTTGATCTCGTTCACGATGGTGCCGTATGCCACATTGACGGAGGACATGGCCTCGGTGTTTAACATGTCTACGATCACCTTGGCGGTCTTGTTCATATCCTCGTAGGTCTCGCTCGGCTTCACCTCTTTCACCAGGATGATGCTCTTCTCATCTACCGCGGTGATGAAATCCTTGGTCTTGCTGGCAAAAAGGGTACGCACGGTCTCAAGCGCGTTGGTATCCTTTTCCGTCTTTGTCTCTATGATGAAGACGATGCGTTTCACATCCGTCTCGATATGCAGCTTCTTGGCACGGTTGTATATATCTACCAAAAGCAGGTTGTCGAGCAAAAGGTTCTTGATAAAGTTGTCCTTGTCAAAGCGCTCCTTGTAGGCAACCAAAAGGCTCTGGATCTGGAAGGCAGCGACCTTTCCGATCATGTAGACATCCTCCGCCTCGCCCTTGGCAAGGAGTACATATTCCAGTTCATTATCGTCATAAACCTTGAAAAACTGAAATCCCTGCATAACCTGGCTCTCGGCTGCCGACTCGGCAAAAGCCGTAACTGCGGCCTCGTAACCCTCCGTCTCACGGATGGTGGATGCCAGGCTCTTTCCTTCAGGATCCATAACACAAAAATCAGCGCGTGTGATCGCCTTGATGCCGTCTATCGTATCCTGAAGTATCTGATTAGATATCATTTCACCACTCCTTGCATTTTGCTTTTTGCACACCAAAAACCAGTGGGCATACTCCCACGAATAAATATACTGTACTATTGTACCTCAAATCGCGCAAAAATAAAAGAGGAAATGCAATTTTTTTGCATTTCCTCTCATTTAGACTTATTTATTCACTTTTTATTGCGCATAATGACTAGCTTGCAATAATCTCCTCAGTCTCCTTGTCGAAGATGTGGATCTTGGAAAGATCGAATGCGAACTGTACGGTATCGCCCGGTCTAGCTGTTGTACGTGCATTTACTCTTGCGGTAATATCGAACTGATCGATGGTAAAGTACAAGTAAACCTCGGCACCTAACATTTCGTAGATA
>CACZPL010000067.1 GCA_902783015.1 uncultured Lachnospiraceae bacterium | reverse complement strand
GTTGGCGGGAAAGCTTGAACCGTTAAATGACCGAGATGAACAGATCGGATCGTAAGACGATCCCGTAATCATATATGAGGAGGTGCGATTATGAAAAAAACCTTTAAGGCGATTCTTTCCGTAAGTATGGTTGCTATGCTTCTTTTACAGGGCTGTGGCAGTCAAAAGAGTCAAAAGAAAGAGGAAGTGACGGCTTCTTTTTCACCGAAGTATGACAAAAATACGGAGTTTTCCTTAACCGTAGCGGGCAGTTACAGTAACTTTGAGTCGTTGGAAGCAGAGTTTGAGCGCTTTTACGAATACTATCCCAACGCAAATCTGCAGTATGTAACAATGGATGATTATAACAACGTCATCTCAAATGCACTTGTAAGCAGTGAGCCGCCGGATATCTTTACGACCGGCAGCTGGATGATCGGGAATGAAGCGTATGATGTGATGTTTGAAGCCTGCGAGGATTTCTCCGATCCCTCTGTAGGTATCGATTATTCATGCATCAGGGATTCCCTGATCAGGACTACGGATTCGGGAAATGTTGTTATGCTCCCGATTTTCACCACGTCTTACGGAATGATCGTCAACATGGATATTTTTGACAAAGAAGGATTAAAGGTTCCGACTGATTTCGGTGAGCTTACGGAGGTCTGCACCAAGCTGAAAGCGGCGGGATATGCATCGCCTGTGATGGGAACCAACAGGTTTAGCGGATCGGGGCTGTATAATTGTTTTGCCTATCCGATGTTTGCGTATGATGCCAAGAATCACAGCGATCAGGTCGATGCACTCAATAATTTAGAGCCTTCAGCGGGAGAACTGATGCGTCCTTCGCTGGAGAGACTTTCTGAATTTGTAAACTCTGACTGCATAGATGTTGCAAAATGTCAGGAGGAGATAACCGATGAATATGAATCGGTGATCATGAGGTTTTTTGAGGGCGATGTCCCGATGATGCTTGCAACGGGAGATGTGGTTTCGGGAACGGCCAAAAGAGAGAGCAAGTCGGATGCTTTTTCCGCGCATCCCTTTAAATACAGATTCTTTGCCGCACCTGCAGGTGACGACGGCGGGTATTTTATCAATTCGGTCAGTCTTTGCTTTTCCGTTAACAAAAACAGCGCGAATATCGACATGGCCAACGAATTCATGCGGTTTCTGATCAGTGAAAAAGAGCTTGATAATATGGCCGGATTAAAGCGTCTGATCGCTCCGGTAAAGGATGTTTCGGCTGACGCGCTCTATTCGGCACTTTCGGATATACCGGAAGACAGGAGCTTCAGTGACAAAGAAACCGGTCTTATGGATCCGGCGGTCAGACAATTCAGGGCTGCGATCTATGCTGTCGGAAACGGGGAAATGACAGTGGACGAGGCGGTTTCGGCATACGGAAAAATACCGGAAGAGTAGCGTAAAGCTTTATGCAAAAACAATTGCCTATTTAGGGTAAAAAAGGGTACAATAGAGTATCGGAGCTAACATGGTGACAGCATTGGGGAACGGCCGGGAGGTATGCACCGGTCAATTGCCGTGATTCATACGAAAGGGGGAAACAGTATGATCGAACAGTTGGCATACAGTCACGTGGCAAAAGCGCTGGCAGGGTTATTTGACTGCCTGTATTATGTGGAAATCGAAACCGGGAAATACGTTGAGTTTGTAAGCTCCAAAATGCTTTCAGATCTTCATATCCCAAGTGAGGGCGAGGACTTTTTCAAGCTTGCCTCAAGTAGTGTGGGAAGGTATGTATATCCGGCAGACCTTGACCGTGTCATGGATAGTCATAACAGGGATATTGTGGTAAAGGAACTGGAGAGAGACGGGTATTATGCGGTATTCTTCCGTTTGATCATGGGCGGAAAGATCATTCATGTGCGCCATCTGAATTTGATGTGTGAGGACGGAAAGCATATCATTTGCGGCTTGGAGAATGTGGAGGAGGAGTATCAGAAAAAGAAGGAACAGGATAAGATCTTAAAGTCGGCGGAGCGCATGGCGCGGCGTGACGAGCTGACGGGTATAAAAAATAAGAATGCGTTTACTGAGCATGCACAGACATTGGATGAAAGCTTGCGGAGTGCGCCCTTTGAATTCGGCGTTGTGATGTGCGATGTCAACGACCTGAAAATGATCAACGACACACGTGGGCACAGCTTCGGCGATGAGACGATACAGCGGACCAGCCGCATGATCTGCAGTGTTTTTAAACACAGTCCGGTATTCCGGGTTGGCGGAGATGAATTTGCTGCGATCATCACGGACAGTGATTATGCTCACAGGGAGGAACTGCTACAGGAGCTTCGGAATATGTCCATGGCAAATGCACGTTCCCGCTCCGGTCCGATCGTTGCCACCGGTATGGCGGTTTTTGAACGGGGCAGAGACAAGTGTGTGTCGGATGTATATGACCGTGCCGACATCTTCATGTATGAAAACAAAAATGAATTAAAAACCAGGAATCTGACTGTGCTTCCGGGAAAGAATGATAATATATTTAATCCGATCCCACTGGAAAGAAAACAGCAGCTCGACAGCCTGTTCGGCGCACTTTTTACCGTTGCCGGAGAGGGTTATGTTTACTTAAATGATATGAAATACGATTACTCGCGGCTTTCGCTTCCGTTTGTGGATGACTTCGGTTTGGAGTCGGAATACCTGTACCACGTTGATCAGGTATTGAAAGAATTCGTGCACCCGGATGATGCGGAGGTATTTGAAGAGGCATGCGAGACTGTGCTTCGTACAAAGGCAGAACTGTTACCCGTAACCTATCGCATCAGAAAAGCGAACGGGAAATATACACAGCTTCGCACCAGAGGCTTTGTGCTTTCCGGTGACAACGGGGAGCCGGAATACTTCGGTGGTATTATGTATGAAGCCTGACAGGTGAAAAACATGGATTATTATAAAAATCGCCTTACGCAGACGTTGCGCTCAACGATGTTTGTGTAAGGCGATGGTTTTAAAAACAAGGAATTTGAAAATATGAGTCTTTTGTGACTTTGAGGGTGTTTGTGACCATTATTTGAAGAAAAAAAGTTGGTAGATATTGCCGATTAGTGGTATAATAACATTATATGTTGAACTACAACTATTCTAAAGAAACAGGGGGACACAAAAATGGAAAAGAGAAGAGGCTTTTTCGGAACGACAAAAGCAAGATTGATACTCAGCATGGCGCTGATCTGTATCATCCCACTGGCCACAGCTGTGTTTATCAGCTATACGAGTGCCAGAAACAATGCGAAGGAGAGCGCTGAAAAGCTCAATCGTAAGCAGGCCGATTTTGTTGAGATGGATTTCAACAACAAGATGACCGCAAACTTGAGAGCAATGGAGCAGGTCGTGATCGCAAAATCGACAAGAGATTTTGTGAAGGATCCGGAGGATCCGATAAAATACGCCTCCATGGTTGCTCAGCTTCAGTTTGTCGATGAGAGATTCGCCGACGGCAACTCGACGGTTGTCACCGGTGCGGACGGGCAGAATCTTGCGTGCTCCAAGGGCGATTTCACGAATATCGCCGACAGACAGTATTTCAAGTATGCTATTGCCGGAAATGCCAATCTGTCAGATGTTTCAATCAGTAAGACCACAGGTGCCAGGATCATCGTTCCCGCCGTTCCCATTGTAGATGATGACGGAAAAACACCGATCGGTGTCCTGACACGTAACTATAATATCGATTTCCTCTATGAACTCCTTTGCAGCGAGGCAGACGAAGGACAGACAGTCCTGATCATGGATAAATCCGGTATGGTTGTGGCAACCTCACAAGCAGAGCTCGGCCCCGAGGATTCCATAGATCTTACAAGCACAAACGTATATAAGAAAATCCAGGACGGAAAAGAAAGTGACACCTTTATCGAGACAACCATCGAGGGTAAAAAGGTTGTTACTTCCTTCGTGATAGAGCCTATTTCAGGCTGGGCGGTCGTCGTATCGACCGAATATGACGTTATCATGAGCGCATCTAACAAGGCTGCGATCATTATGTTCATCATCGGGATCGTACTTGCAATCCTTGCGATTGTGATCGCGGTTCTGATCAGCAACAGCATCAACGGACCGATCCGTGTAATGGACGAGTCTCTCCATCACCTGGCAAACGGTGAGTTTAAGGAAATCGACAGGTACCAGAACCGCGGTGATGAGTTCGGTACTATGGTCAAGAATACCAACTCCGTGATCGTCAAGATCAAGGAGATCGTTTCTTCCATCAGAAAGACGGCGGGAGAACTTGACGACGATTCCACAAGCGTTGCACGTACGGCAAATCAGATCACACATACCATGGAAGGTATTTCGGAAGCGGTTCAGGGTATTTCATCCGGTGCCGTTCAGCAGGCTGATGAGATCCAGCAGGCAACCGAGAGCATCCAGGTGATCTCCGGAAATATCGAGGGTGTTACGGATGACGCAACCGGTCTTGCCAAGACGGCTGAGATCATGCACACGAATTCCAGAAATTCCGAGAAGGATCTTCAGGCACTCGAGCAGTCATCAAATCAGATGGCGCAGGCGATCGAGAGGATCATGGAGGTTATCAAGGCAACCAGCCACGCAGTCAGCAATATATCCGAAAAGACCACAAAGATCGATTCCATCGCTTCGCAGACCAACCTGCTTGCGTTAAATGCTTCCATCGAGGCGGCGAGAGCCGGTGAAGCAGGACGCGGCTTCGTGGTTGTTGCGGAAGAGATCGGAAAGCTTGCTACGGAGTCCGCGAATTCGGCAAATGATATCAAAGCCGAGATGGATAAGCTGCTCGCACAGTCCGAAGAGACCGTTAGAGTTGCGGATGACGTTGCCCAGACGAATAAGTACCAGTACGAGATCATCGGTACGACCGTCAACAATATCCAGAGCCTGATCGAAGAGATCCAGGCAACCGTAAGCGGTGTAGGCAATATCAACAGTAATGCCGCCGCATGTAATGATTCCAGAGTGGTCGTGGTTGATGCCATGACAAATATCTCCGCAATCTCAGAGGAGAATGCGGCAAGTACCGAAGAGACCTCTGCATCCATGGAGCAGATCAATGATACGGTTGCAGAGCTTGCAAAAGAAGCGAATGTGCTCAAGGAGCATTCTGACATGCTGATGGAGGAAATGAAGTTCTTTAAGATGTAAGACCTCATCACCCTCATGATTTCGAGGGCGGGGGGAAGAAGGGAGAATACGTTTTGGAAAAGCTCTTTAAACTATCGGAAAACGGCACGAATGTGCGCACGGAGCTGGTGGCCGGGTTTACAACCTTTATGACCATGGCTTACATCATTGCGTTAAATCCGAACCTTTTGACGGGGTTTGATGTGGGGAGCCCGCTTTGGAATGCGGTTTTCCTTGCGACCTGCATCGCATCTGCCATCGGTATGTTCTGCATGGCTTTTATTGCGAACAAGCCCTTTGCCATGGCTCCCGGAATGGGCCTTAACAGTTTCTTTGCGCTTGTGGCCGGTAATATTGCCTCCATGTTGGGTGTCTCTTATCTGGCAGGCTTTCGCGCCGCGCTTTGTATCGTTTTGATCGAGGGTATCGTATTTATCATCCTCACGGTCTTCCGAATTCGCGAAAAGATCGTGGATGCCATTCCCGTCGGCGTGCGCCTGGGAATCTCCCCTGCCATCGGCCTCATGCTCATGAATATCGGTTTGGGCTCCAATGTGGGAATCTATGCCGAGGGTAACGGATACAGTACTCCCTTCTATGTAATGCGCGATTTCTTCGGTGCTTTGACACCCAGTGTTTTAAAGGACAGTATGGGTGCGGAATACAGTGAAATGGCACTGACCGTGGTCAATATGTTCATCGGTCTGTTTGTGATCATTATTCTTGCCCATAAGGGGATTAAGGGTGCTGTTTTGATCGGCATGCTGGCTACATCCGTGATCGACTGGATCGGTCAGGCCACGATCCTGCATGTGAATCCTTTTGAGTCCTTAAAGGGGGCATCTTGGATTCCGCCCTTTGCGGATCTGGCAGACACGACGCTGTTTAAATTTGACTTTGCAACATTTTTTGATATAGGCTTCTTTACGGCACTAACCTTGATCATCACGTTCTGTATCATCGATATGTTTGATACCATCGGTACCCTTGTCGGTACGGCATCAAGGGCAGGTATGGTAGATAAGGACGGCAAAATGCCGCAGATGAAGGAAGCACTTTTGTCGGATGCCATCGGTACCGTGACCGGTGCCTGTACAGGTACTTCCACCGTTACGACCTTTGTGGAGTCCGCTTCGGGTGTCGAGGCCGGCGGACGTACGGGACTTACGGCGTTTACGACGGGAATCCTGTTCCTGGCATGTATGTTCATTGCGCCGATTGCGGGTGTGATACCGGCGTGCGCAACATCATCAGCCCTCATCTATGTCGGTATCATCATGGTGAGCGGATTAAAGAATATTCATTTTGACAGGATAGAAGAACTGGTTCCGGTTGCGATCATGCTCATCGCCATGCCGATCTCGAGTTCCATCGGACATGCCATCGGCCTGGGGCTGATCTCTTACACCGTAATCTGTGTATTTACGCATAAGGAAAAAGAGGTGCCCTGGCTGACCTATGTGATCTCGGCACTGTTTATCGTGAAGTTCTTCTTTATCGCATAAGTTGAGGTGAAGCGATATGGATCACGAAAAGATCATGCAATCAGCCTTGGAGGAAGCAAGACGTACAATGAAGGAGGACAAGGGCGGACCGTTCGGAGCTGCTGTGGCGAAGGACGGGGAAGTGATCGCCGTGTCCTCCAACCATGTACTTGCGAACCTCGATCCGACCGCGCATGCGGAGGTCCTGGCGATCCGTAAGGCCTGTCAAAGACTGAACACGTATGACCTGTCCGGATGTGAGATTTATGCCACCGGTTATCCCTGTCCCATGTGCTTGTCTGCCATCGTCTGGGCAAATATCAAAAAGGTGTATGTTTGTGGTATGCCGGAGGATGCGGAAAAGATCGGATTCAGGGATGATTTTATTTATCATTTCATCCGGGACCGCATGCGGGACGATACTGTGCTGGAGATCGTGGAAACAGATCGAAAACCTGCACAGATGCTATATGAAGAATATAAAGAAATGAACAAGATCGTTTATTGATTGTAAAGGATTGGAAACATGTATTACGCTAGCTTTGGAATACTGGCAGTTATCCTTCATGTCATTATCAATTTCGACATAATAAAAAACGGAAAAAAAGACACATCAAAAGAATCACAATATCGTTACAGGCAGTTTTTGAATTCGCTGCTTGTTTTTTATACTGCTGATTTTTTGTGGGGGATTTTGGCAGAGTCAAAGATCCGTTTGCTTGCGTATGCGGATACGACGCTCTTCTTTGCGACCATGGCCCTGTCGCTGTTGCTTTGGACAAGATATGTCGTGGCATTTCTTGGCAAGAGCGGTGTTCGTGCTTCGGTCTTTTTGGGCGCCGGATGGACCATCTTCGGATTTGTGATGCTGCATCTTGTTGTCAATTTCTTCAACCCGATCATTTTTGAGTTTGATGATGAGATGAAGTACATCCCGAGAAACGGGAGATATATTCTGTTGGTGGCGCAGATCATTCTCTTTGCCGTGATCACGCTCTATTCCCTGATCGCTTCGATCAAGGCTAAAGGGAGAAGCAGAGTCCATCACAGCGCAATCTGTCTATCCGGGGCCGTGATGACAGTGTTTATCGTGATTCAGTCCTTTGATGCCTTTGCACCCTTTTATACCATCGGGCTTTTGATCGCAAACTGTATCATTCACGTGTTTGTGGAGGAGGATGAAAAGAGAGAGCAGGACAGGATCACGGAGACCGTCCGGGAGGAAAGCGAGCGATACAACCAGATTTCTAACGGTCTGGCAAGGGATTATGAGGCGATCTATTATATTGATATCGAATCCGGAGAGTACATAGAGTTCTCGGCAAGTGAAAACTATGAAGCCATGCAGGTTCCGAAAAAGGGAGAAGATTTCTATAAGGAGACCCGCAAGAACATACAGATATTTGTTCACCCCGATGATCGTGCATTTGCGGATACTATGTATTACAGGGAAACCATGTTGAAAAATCTGGAGGGCCGCAGATCTTATTCCTACAAGTATCGTGTCATGACGAAGGATGAACCGCGATACTATCAGTTCACGGTGATGCTCTCGGATGATGAAAAGCATTTTGTTCTTTGCGACAAGGATATTCACGATACCATCACGGCTGAGACTGCGCTGCGCGAGGAAAAGAGAAAGCATATCACATTCAGCCAGATATCCGAGAGTCTGGCCTCGAACTATGACGTCATCTATTATGTGAATCTGAAGACCTGCGAATATACCGGATATACATCGAAAAATATCTACGGGGAGCTTGAGGTCAACGAGTCAGGTGATGATTTCTTCGTCGATGCAAAACGCAATATTCTCCGGATCATCCATCCGAAGGACAGGGATCGACTGACGGCGATCATGGATCGGGATTACATGATCTCCGCGCTTGAGGGCAGAAAACAGTTTAATGTTGAATACCGCCACATGATCGGTGACAAGATCGGGCATACAAGATTCGTGGCCAGAAAATCAAGTGACGGCGCGCATCTGATCATCGCCGTCGAGAACATCGATGAGGAAATAAAGAGGGAGAAGGAACATCTTCAGGCACTCAACACGGAAAAGGAGCTTGCAAGGCGCGATGAACTGACGGGTGTCAGAAACAAGACCGCATTTTCCGAGCTTGAGCAATCGGTGCAGAGCAATATCGACAAGGGTATGGATTACCTGCCCTTCGCCATCGTGGTCTGTGACTTAAATGATCTGAAATTAGTCAATGACACGGAGGGTCACAAGGCGGGAGATGATTATATCAAAACAGCCGCCAAGCTTCTGTGTGATGTGTTTGACCACAGTCCGGTATTCCGGATCGGCGGAGATGAATTTGCCATTTTCCTGCGGGGCGATGATTATTCGTCGAGAGAAAGGCTGCTTGAGGGCCTTCGCAGGAAGATCATAGAAAACCTGGAAAAGCATAACGGCCCTGTGATTGCCGTCGGAATGGCGGAATATGAACCGGGCAGTGATACGGACATAACGGATATCTTTGATCGTGCGGATAGATTGATGTATGAGGATAAACATGAGTTGAAGCTCCAAGCGGGATAAAAAACAGCTGAGATCCGAGAGAGGATTTCAGCTGTTTTTTATTTGCACTATGATTTATTCTTTTTCTGTTTGGGTTTGCCCGCATCCGGCTCTTTTGGCGCAGCTGTTTCTGTTGTCCCATTTGCCTGTTTGGCCTTGGCGGCTCTTCTTCTGTAGTCATCCCGGAGCAGCTTGTAAATGGTTGCGGTCACGGGGACGCTGCACATGATCCCGACCATGCCGAACAAGCCGCCGAACACGGTAACCGCGGCGAGCACCCACATGCCGGGAAGCTCTACCTTGTTTCCTACCACACGCGGGTAGATGATATTGTTGTCGATCTGTTGCAGTGTCAGGATGAACACCAGGAAGATCAGCGCCTGTGTCGGTGACACCGTCAGGATGAAGAATGCACAGATCGCCATGCCCAAAAAGGCGCCGATGATGGGGATCAGCGCAAAGAACGCGATGATCACGCCGGACATTGCGGCGTAGGGAAGACGAAGCAGTGTCATGCCGAGCGCGCACAGACACCCGAGAATACAAGCATCTGTCACCTGGGCCACGATATATCCGCGGAAGTTTTTTCCCAAAAGCTTAAACAGCGCGAGAATGGTCTCGTTACCGGGAATATAGGTGTTGATGAGACCCGTGCACTGTCTGGAGAGCTTTTCCTTGTCGATCAAAATGTAGATTGAGAAAAAGATACCGATACCGAGCTTTGCGACCACTGTGACAATGGCACCGGCCGAGCTCATCAGGGCACCTACGGCGCCGCTGGCACCGTTTAGGATGAAGGAACTCATACCCTTTACCGTCTCCGCGATGCTGTCAGCGGAGGGTAGGGAGTTTAACAGGCCGGTGGCGTATTCGCCGATATATTTGTTGTTCTGCAGCTCCTTCAGCATTTTCGGAAGATTCTCGCTGAGTGCGGTGATCATCATAGAAATACTGCTCACAAGCTCAGGTACCACAAAACAAATCATGCCGATCAGGATCGCGATCACAGTTACGATCGAGGCGATCAGTCCGACTGCGCGGAGAGCGCCGCCCTTGAGCTTTCCCCGAAACAGCTTCGTCAGTCCTTTTTCGTACGTGCTCATGATGATGTTCACCAAAAAAGCAATGATCATGCCGATGATGAGACCTGCTGCGGCATGTAAAAACAGTCCCAGAAAATTGCATGCCGCATCCCAGTATTTGAAGATGACAAACATGATGAGGATCATGACGCATGGCGGGATATAAGGTTTTAGTTTATGAGCGTTCGCCTTGATGTTTTTTTCAAGCTCACTGTCAACTTTGGAATCGGGATCGACTAACATGGGGGACTCCTTCCTCAATGTGTATCCTTTTAATCTGTTTGAACAGACACATAAATATTAAGTGCTTTTAATATGGTTGTCAAGAAAAACCGAAGGGTATATAATGGGCGGAGTTAATTGAGGAGGAAGCGATACAATGAAATTTGCACATATCGCGGATGTTCATCTCGGGAAACGGATCTTTCCCGGAACACCGAAGGAGAAGATGGCTTCTCAGGCTGTATACGACGGGTTCAGTGCCTTCGTGGACAACATGATCATTGAACAGCCTGATTTTATATTTATCACGGGAGACTTGTTTGACCATGTACCGGAGAAACAGGATCTGTTTTTTGTGGACAATCTTTTATCACAGCTCACGGAGACCGTGATCCTGTATGTGACAGGTACGAGTGATTATTTAAAACCCGGTGCCGCGATCCTGGATTACAACTTCACATCAAATTTTTATCTTTTGAACTGTGAAGAGATTCATAACAGAGTTCGGCCGGATCTGGCCGGTGAGCGTTCGAAATACGCGGAGGGGATCGTGGACTGCATCCATTTCGCGAAGCATAATCTGGACGTATACGGATTTTGCCAGTACAACGCAAGGAACGGCAGGAACGACGTGGAGGGTATCTACAAGCATGATCCCTCGCACATCAACATTTTACTCGGCTACGGCGGTGATGACGAGTGTGAACCCTTCGAGCCGGAGGATCTGACCTCCAAGGCCTTTGATTATGTGGGCTTCGGAAGAAAGCACTGCTTTTACCAGCTGAAAAAGGCAAACTTCTGCTATGCGGGAAGCTTAGAGCCGGTCGATGAAAAGGAATTCGGAGATCACGGTTACGTCAAGGGCTTCTGTGACGGCCTGATCTCAAGTGCAAAGCTTGTGGCGACGGCGGCCGTTCGCTATGAGGCAAGCGAGGAGGATGCCGGTATTGACATCGATATGGTTGAGCGCCTAAACAGGGAGAATGATCTCGGAAAAACTCTTGCGCGCATGCGGACGAGCGATGACTTAAACGCGCTTGCGGCCATGCAGTATTATTCGAAAAATATGTTGGACAAGCTCTCGGAGATCTCCGGGGTACCGCGTGACGCGATCGAAAAGGAGTCGCTTTCCGCCGATATCGTGAACCGCGCGGACAGGGAGATGAAGAATGACTTTAAGCAGGAGCTGCTTGCATTAGCCGACGGCCTGACCGTTTACAATGAGGAACGGGCGCGTTTGGATGAGGAGCTTGAGAAATATCCGGATGTGAGCGGAGAGATCAATACGGTCGAGGAGCTGATCAGGGATAAGAAATACGGAACCGGCACGCTGGAGTTTGCGGATGCCCAGGTGGATAAGATCTTCGATAGGAAGCGAACCGGCTTTGTGATGGGCATGACCATGCCGCTTGTGATCATCTTTTCCCTGTTTACGGTGTTTGGTGCCCTGTTTGCTTTCTTCCTTATGAAATGGGATGAGTGGTGGAAGATCGTATGCTATATCGCTTATATGACCGTGGTGGTCGGACTGCTCGCTTTTTCGCTCTACAGTGCCATGAAAAAGCATAAAAAACTCGGGAACGGAAAGAAGGATGCGGTCACGGAGCGCGCGCATAACCAGGCATGGCTTGCCACGATGTACAAGGATCTCGAAAAATATGATCTGGAGCTTCACGAGCTTAAGGCAAGACAGGCCAAGCACCGCGTGGCGGCGGAAAAGTCACGTGAACTCGAGGAGAAATACGGAAAGATCGTGAAACGATTTAAGATCATCTCGCTGATCTTTGATTAGAGTTTATGAACAACGAAGAAAAAAAGAAGACGGTGATAAAAAACTGTATCAAATGGTTGCTGCTCCTTTTGTTGGCGGGCTTTGCCTATATCAAAAACAGGGAGTTCATGCACCGGGCAATAGCGGAAGTGGGACATACACCCCTGTATGTCCTGCTCCTTGCTTTTTTGTGTGGAAATCTGTATTTCCTGTTTGAGGGCATCGTGATCAGCCGTATGACGGTCACGAGTGAGATACGCGTCAATGTACCGCAGGGAATCTCGTGCGCGTATATGTGCGAGTTTTACAGGCTTGCGACACTCGGAAACGGCAGCGGGATCGCGCAGGTCTACTACTATTATTCCAAAGGGCTCACGGTGTCACGGTCTCTCGGGATCTGCGTATCCCAGTATACCTTTCAAAAGATCACCATCGGCCTGATGGGGATCGTGAGCTTTTTTGCCCTGGTCGCGGCGGGGGATGAGAAGCTGCTTTCCTACGTGGGCTTTATGGCAGCAGGTGCGGGCGTGATCTTTTTGATCTGTCTGTTTTTATTCCTGATCATGGTGTCGAGAAGGGTTGCCGAGCTTGCAAAACGGGTGCTCACAGCCATCGGAGCAAGGTGGAAAAGGTTTGAAAAAAAGACGGAGGATGCAAAGCTGGCCATCGACAGCCTGCAGGATCAGGCAAGATTGGTGTGGGGCAACAAAGGGCTGCTCATCACGGTGATCCTGCTCGATCTCTTAAAACAGCTGTCCTGGTATCTGATCCCCGGGATCTGTTTTACGGCGGGTTATGACGTGAATCTGCTTTATTGTACTGCGCTCATGGCGGTGTGCAACATGCTTGCGGGCGTTATGGTTGCGCCCTCGGGGATCGGAACTCTCGATTTTACCTGTGCGCTGCTCTTTGCTACCTTGATCCCGAGCGGAGAGGTCATTGCCGCCGCAATCCTGATCTACAGGCTCTTTACCTGGTTTCTTCCGTTCCTGTACGGACTTCCGATAGCTCTTTTATATAGAAAGAAATAAGTCAGATGTTTTCGATCTGCCAGTCGATCGGCGTTTCGCCGTGTGAGGTCAGAAACTCGTTGGCCTTGGAAAAATGCCTGCATCCGAAGAACCCGCGGTAAGCGGAGAGCGGTGAGGGATGCGGTGCTTTCAGCACAAGATGCTTCGGGTTGTTTAGCATGGCGGCTTTCTTGCCGGCATAGCTTCCCCAGAGCAAAAACACGACGGGACGGTCCTGTTCGTTTACGGCGCGGATGCACGCGTCGGTAAACTCCTCCCAGCCTTTTCCCTGGTGGGAGTTGGCGGCGTGGGCACGCACGGTCAGCACGGCGTTTAGCAGGAGCACACCCTGGTCGGCCCACTTGGTGAGGTAGCCGTTGTTCGGGATGTAACAGCCCAGATCCTCGTGCAGCTCCTTGTAGATATTGACCAGAGAGGGAGGAACGTCCACGCCGGGGCGTACCGAGAAGCAAAGTCCGTGCGCCTGGCCGGGCTCGTGGTACGGATCCTGCCCGATGATCACGCATTTTACCCGCTCGAGCGGAGTCTCGGACAGGGCCGAAAATATTTCCTCCTTCGGTGGAAAGACCTGTGTGGTCGCGTATTCCGCACCGACAAACTGAAACAGCTTTCTGTAGTATTCTTTTCCGTATTCCGGCTTCAACGCCTCATTCCATGCACCCTCGATCACGGCCATGATGATCCTCCTTTGGCATCTTTTTTCATTAGCTACAGAATACCACAGATCCCGTTGTAATTGAATATGGAAGATGGCGGAAACGGATGAAAATTCATAAAAACAATTTATGAAGGAAAAGCAGGAAGCATAGGGATGCGCAGGAAAGCGTGATATGAAAAAAGCTCCGCGGTTATCGCCGCAGAGCTTTTTTCGTATCATGCAACAGATTATCTTAAGAATACAAAGTCCATTCCGGAGCCTGCGTTCTCTGTCTCGTCATACCATACAAAAGTCGGATCCGCATCGTCGGTGTCTGCGAAGGAGAGCATGCCTGCACCGTACTTGTAAGCAGATTCTCTGTCCGGCTGGCCTTCCTCTGGATCTAAATGCTCGACGATCTTGATGCAGTTCTCGAACTCTACCGTCAGTGTGTCGGGGTTCATCTTACCGGACATGGTCCAGTGATATACCGTTGCGGCATCAAAGGGGTTTGAGATCTCGATGCTCACGATGCCATCGGAGGATACGCTTACGTTGGCTGTCGCCCTGCCGCAGGTGTAGGGGCCGATGAAATTCATGGCAGCGTTTGCGGAAGCTTGCGGATCGATCGATGTATCAGCGTCCTCTGCGGTTGTGGGTCCTTCCTCCGTATCAAACGCGGTGGTCTCTTCCGCCTTGGCTTCTGTGGTCTCATCTTTCTTTGCCTCGGTGGTTTCTTCCTTCTTCGCCTCGGTGGTCTTATCTTCCTTCTTTTCCGTGGTCTTGTCGTCTTTCTTTTCTGTGGTCTTGTCTTCCTTCTTTTCTGCCTCGGTGGTATCATTTGATGCTTCCTTGGTCGTGGCAGCGGTGGTATCGGATGATTTCTTATCACTGCCGCAAGCAAGCAGGGAGCATGACATAAGTACAGCGCCTGCGATCACAAGTAGTTTCTTTCTGAATTCCTTTTTGAACATGTTGGGCCTCCTTAAAACGATGAGTTAATAATGCATATTTCTGTCAACGTCGACCATTATAGGAAGCTGTGTGCGGAATGTCAAGAGAAAAAAGACGGGAAGTACCTGTGAACAGTAACAAAAACGACAGCAAGGAGAATTTGGCGGATATTTGTGCGGTGGCACGGGAAATACGAGGTTGATTATTATCGTAGAATTTAGTATAATTATCTGACGTGAACCTACAGTTTAAAATGATAAAGGAGAGAGCAATGTCAGATTCCATGAAGGCCGCAATCTATCTTGTGGCATTGATCATATTTTTTATCGTGCTTTTGGTACTCACGATCGTTGTGATCGCCAAGGGAAGATCGAAAGACGATCTTTACGATGACGACGGATACGATGATGAGAATCTTGACGATACCGCCTTCGATGAGCAGGAGGCCGAGGAGGCATATGAGGAGCCCCCGAAGGAAAAACCGAAGAGAAAGGTGAAGCGGGAGGAAAAGATCCGCGAGGAGATTCCGGAAGAACTGTCGGAGGACATTTCGGAGGATATTCCGGAATCGCCGGCAGAGGATCCCGAGGAAGTTCCGGGTATTCCGCCCGTGCAGTTTGAGGATTCCGCATTTTCGGATTCGGCCTTTTCCGATTCGGCGTTTGATGATGACCTGTCCGACAACTTCGATGACTTTGACGACGGTATGGACGAGGTCGGTATCACGGAGAAGCTGATCGGCCCGGATCCCGTGCCGCAGCCCGAAGCACCGGAAAAGAAGAAACGTTCCGGGGCAAAGCAGGAAAAGAAAAAGAAAGCATCCGACGAGGATGCCGCTCCTTCGGGCAGCAATTACTGGTACAACCGCATGGATGTTGCGGACAGGCCGGATTATAAGACACCCGAGATGTACTATCACTATTTCGAGGGTGCGTATGATGTAACGGACGAGCTGCTCACGGAAATGTATGACTGTGCGCTGGTGCGAACAGAGGAGATCCGGTTCATCGCCTACGGCATTGAACCGAAGATGATCTTCGGAAACGAGAGCCTGCTTGCGGACGGCGATAAGTTCATTGCCAAGTTCAAGAAAAAGGACCCGGGAAGCAAGGATCTTGTCAAGGTCGGAGAGAAATGGTGCTCATACGTAGACAAGCTGTTTGAGATCGTTGAGATCCACGCGGACGCCGAGACCATCAAGGAGATCAAAAAGGAACTCTATGATTTCGGAAAGAATGATATCAAAGAAATATTAAAGGGAAGATAAAAAAGCGGCGAGATCAAATCTCGCCGTTTTCTTTTCCGAGGCTTCCGATAAACAGTGTTACGAGTATACATGCCGCACATACGACCAGAGCCAGGATGAGCTGCAGAGTATTCGTTCCGGCCATGGAGTATTCCTGATCCACCTTGCAGAAGACGGACAGCGGTGATGCCGCAACAAGCCCCAGGATCCCGCTGTAGGTCGCGGTGGGGAAGCGTTTCAGCAAAAAGGTGATCAGCTTGGATATGAAGAAAATGCCGAGCACACAGCCGATGGCAAAGGGTACCAGGATCAGTGCGCGGTCTAAAAGTATGGCGGTGTCAAAGCTCTTTAATGCTGAGAGAAAATCCTTGATCGAAGTGATGATCCCGAAATAGTAGCCGAGGATCATGAGCATGAGTGATCCGCTGACACCCGGGATGACCATGGCAGCAGCTGCGATCACACCCATGAACGGGACGATCGCTATGTTCTTTGCGTTTGCGGCAAGAAGCATTCCGCTCTCTTTATCGCCCTTAAGGAAGGGCATGGAGGCCGCGATCGCAAACATGATCAGAAAGATGATCACACACAGGGCGATATTGACCTTGGTATCGCGGGCCTTTGCATCCCGCAGGGAGCCTAAAAGCCCGGGGAGACCGCCGAGAATCAGACCGGTGAAGGCCGCCGAGGTGATAAAGGGCTGCTCCTTCAGCATGACAGGGAGCACAAAGGTAAAGGCGCAGATCCCGAAGGCCATGCCCAGCATGATGGGCAGCAACGTGAGAAAGCTTTTTTTGAAGTTTTTTAACAGACCGGATATGGAGGAAAGCAGCTTGTCGTAAACCCCGAAGGAGACGGCCATGGTACCGCCGCTGACGCCGGGGATCACATTTGCGACGCCGACAAAGATGCCCTTGATAAAATCGGTGATGAATTTCATGAGTGTGATTCCTTTCCTTATTTTATTTCCTTAACTTATTTCCTGCGAGATTATACATGATATAAAAAGAAAAAACAATAGATTTGTGAACGCGCCTGTGCTACAATATGGAAGCTGAACTTTTTTGAAAGGTGCTGAAAGGATCTTAAGATGAAAAAAAGAAGAAAGTATTTCCTATTATATATGGTACTCGGGATCGCCGTTACGCTTCTCTGCGGTTGCGGCGGGGAAGAAGAACAACAGGAGACCGCGACACCGACCAGTGCGACCGCGGCCGTGATAACCACCACGGCTGCGCCCACCACGGAGGCGCTCCCCGAAAAGGATGCGGAGGGCTTTTTTGTGACGGACGACTACGTAAAGACCAAGGGCGAGACGGTCAATGTCTGGACGGCAGCCTCCGAGTCCTCGCCGATCTACATCATGATCAACGATGAGGTCGTGCTTCACAGAACCGGTTATGACGGAAAGTGGACCAGAATTAATTATGAAGATACACCCTTTTATATCTCGTCGAATCTGGTGACGGAGACGGAAAAGCCCGCGGACGGTATCGTGGCGGGTGAGACCGATGAAATGCCCGAGGACGAAGACACCGAGGAGGATGAGGAAGAAGAAAAGGAAGAATTCGTGGATGTTACCAAGACACGGAGTTTGCCGAAGAAGATCGTGATCGATCCGGCCAACCAGGCAACCATCAATGTGGAGCTGATCCCGGTGGGACCGGGCAGCGAAGACACCAAGCAGGGAGCATCCATGGGTAATGTGGGAAGCTTTCTCGGTACAAAGGAGTTTGATCTTAATCTGGAGTATGCACAGATGCTGAAGGCAGAGCTCGAGAGCAGGGGCTATGAGGTAGTGATGACGCGTGAGTCCAGCGATGTGGATGTGTCAAATCAGGCACGGGCCGAGCTTGCGGGTGCTTCGGGGGCCTCGGCCATGCTGCGTATTTCCATGAACTTTTCGGAAAACAGCGCGCTTCGCGGCGTGATGGGTGTCTGCATGACGCGGGAATCCGAGTATAATTCGTATCTGTTTGATGAGAGCTACGCCTTTACCTCCCGCGCGCTGCAGGGAGTTTTAAGCAGGACGGGAGCCATAAATCAGGGCATTTACACAACGGACGAGATGGCGATCATCAATTGGAGTACCATCCCGGTGGCCGTGATCAAGCTCGGTTATCTGAGTAATGAGGGCGATGAAAACGCGCTGGTAAACGAGGAATACCAGAGAAGCGTGGTAAACGGCCTGGCAGACGGGATTGACAAATATTACAACTGATCAAAAAATAAACGAATAATTTCGTAAATATTACAAAATTGTAACAAAGTGTTGACAAGTCCTTCGAAACATGTTAGGATGCCATTTGTAACAGAAATGTAACAAAAAAACATTGTTTTGTAAGAAAATTAACATTTTCTTCATAACGAAGGCGGTTTCATGAACGGAAGGACAAGATCAAAACTGAAAAATATGCGCATTTTTCTCACGAAGAATGTCTTCAGCAGCAGGTTCGTTGTAAGAAATACGCTGATCGCCACACTTGCGCTCACAGTGCTCGTACTTTGCGGCAGTCTGACGGTCTATGCGGTTCAGTCTGCAAAGAACGGCAAGAAGACAAACAAGGTGGAGGCGGCTGCACCGCAGACACCGGAGATTTCGGAAGTTATTGCGTATGAAGCTGCACCGCAGCTTTCGGTTGCGTCTGTTGATACATTAAAGACGGCACTTGAGGATCAGGCAAAGGCAGACATCGCGGCAAAAGAGTCTCTGATGCTTGCCGGAACCGAGAATGATTTCGATACAAAGGCAGTTGCAAAGCTCGATGATGTGCTGATCTTTGCAAAGACCGATGAGTCATCCGCTGTTGTCGGAAAGATGGATACGGGCGCCGTTTGTGATGTGCTCACAAAGACAGGCTCCTGGCTCAAGATCTCTTCCGGTGATGTGACGGGATATGTAAACGAGAGATTTGTGGCTCAGGGCGAGAAGGCCGTTGAGCTTGCGGAAGAAAAGCACAAGACCATCGGAACCGTGAATACGGACGGTGTGTGCGTCAGAGTGGAGGCATCCAAGACAGCGGATCAGTTCTCCATGGCAAATAAGGAAGATACCTTTACCGTGATCAAAGAGGGATCCAAGAAGGATTGGGTTTGCGTCCTGATCGAGGAGACCGGCGGTGAGGCTTACGTATATGCGGATTATATCGATGTAGAAGAGAGCTATCTCGAGGCATATGCCGTTGAGGCGGATGCCGAGGTTGAGGAAGAGGAGACCGAAGAGGCTGCCGATGAGGAGACCACCGAGAGTGCTGAGACAGAAAGCACGGAAGTGACCACCGAGGAGACAACCACGGAGGCAGAGACCACTACAGAGGCTACCACGGAAGAGACAACGACCGAAACGACGACCGAAGCACCGGTTGATGTGACCGTAGATGATCTGACACTGATGGCAGCGGTTGTATATTGCGAGAGCGGCGGAGAGTGCTACGAAGGCCAGCTTGCGGTTGCAAACGTCATCTTGAACAGAGTGCGCAGCAGCTCTTACGGAAACACGATCAGCGAGGTTGTATATGCACCTTATCAGTTCTCGGTTGTAGGCTCGGAGAGATTCCAGAGAGCACTGGCAGGTGAGGTATCCGATACGACGCTTGCGGCTTGCCAGGCAGCGCTTGCGGGAACAAACAATGTGGGTAACTGCATCGGATTCCGCCCGACCTGGAATATCGATACTTCAAGCTTGAGCTACTACATCCAGATCGGTAATCACATTTTCTTTTAAATCATGAACTATGAGCTCTCATGCACTTGCATGGGAGCTTTTTTATTGTTACAATAAAGGGCAGGCAACTTATTATGGGAGGTTACAGCTATGCATTATGACTATCTGATCGTCGGCGCAGGCCTGTTTGGGGCGGTATTTGCGCATGAGATGAAGGAAAAAGGAAAGAACTGCCTGGTGATCGACAAGCGCGATCACATCGCGGGCAATATCTATACCGAGGAGATCAAGGAAATACAGGTGCACAAATACGGCGCACATATCTTTCATACCTCCAATCGTCAGGTTTGGGATTATGTAAACCGATTTGCCGAGTTCAATCATTATATCAATTCGCCCGTGGCGCGATATAAGGACGAACTCTACAACCTGCCCTTCAATATGAACACCTTTTCCAAGCTGTGGAATGTGAAGACACCGAAGGAGGCAAAGGAAAAGATCGCCGAGCAGATCGCGGAGCTTAACATCACGGAGCCTAAGAACTTAGAGGAGCAGGCCCTTTCCTTAGTCGGCACGGACATCTACGAAAAGCTGATCAGGGGCTACACGGAAAAACAGTGGGGCAAGAGCTGCACGGAGCTCCCGAGCTTTATCATTCGCAGGCTTCCGGTACGTTTTATCTACGACAACAACTATTTCAACGACCCCTATCAGGGCATTCCGAAGGGCGGATACACGAAGATTGTCGAGAAGCTGCTTACAGGTACCACAGTGCTCCTGAAAACCGAATATAAGGCGTTTAAAGAGGCTACAGAGCACACCTTTGACCGTATCCTTTACACGGGTATGATCGATGAATATTTCGATTATAAGCTCGGGGCGCTTGAGTGGCGCAGCCTTCGCTTTGAGACGGAACTCATCGAGGGGGAGGAAAACTATCAGGGAAATGCCGTGGTCAACTACACGGAACGTGAGGTGCCCTATACGCGTATCATAGAACACAAGCATTTTGAATTCGGGAAACAGCCGGATACCGTGATCACACGGGAATACCCTGCGGCCTGGAAGCAGGGGGACGAGCCCTATTACCCGATCAACAATGATGCCACGGCGGAGCTTTTCGAAAGGTACAAGGCTCTCGCAAAAGAAGAGGGTAACATCATCTTCGGCGGCAGGTTGGGACAATACAAATACTTTGACATGGATAAGACCATAGAAGCTGCACTTGCTATGGTTGAAGAAGAATGTAATCCAAAGTGATCATCTGAATAACTATGTAAAAACTATCAGAAAACAGGAAACAGCCCATGGTTGTGATTTGAAAATGATTATCGGGGAAATTTTCAAATCCGACCATGGGCTGTTTCCGTCACTTAGTCAAAACCCTATTTATCTCTCTTTTGATCGAGCATCGCTCTAACCTGCATGGAAAGTCCGAACAGGTGAATGAAGCCCTCTGCATCCTTGTGATCGTAAAGATCACCGGTTGTAAAGCTTGCAAGGCTCTCTGAGTAGAGTGAATACGGAGAGGTTGTGCCTGCCTTGATGATGTTGCCCTTGTAGAGCTTGAACTTCACCTCGCCGGTCACGCGCTCCTGTGTGCTCTCCACGAAAGCCTGAAGAGCCTCGCGAAGCGGGCAGAACCACTTGCCCTCGTAGATCATATCCGCAAACTTATCGGCTACAAGCTTCTTGTAAGCTAAAGTATCGCGGTCTAAGATCAGCTCCTCGAGCTGCTTGTGTGCTTCCATTAAGATGGTACCGCCCGGTGTCTCGTATACGCCGCGGGACTTCATGCCGACAACGCGGTTTTCCACGATATCCACGATACCGATGCCGTGCTTGCCGCCTAAACGGTTCAACTCACGTACAACATCGGAAACCTTCATTTCTTTGCCGTTTACGGCAACAGGTGTACCCTTTTCGAATTTGATGGTCACATATTCTGCCTCGTCCGGAGCCTTTTCCGGATAGGTGCCGAGAACGAGCAGGTGCTCCCAGTTCGGCTCAGCGCTCGGATCCTCAAGCTCGAGACCCTCATGGCTGATATGCCATAAGTTACGGTCACGGCTGTAGGAAGAGGAAGCGTCAAAGGGAAGATCGATACCGTGTGCCTTGCAGTAAGCGATCTCATCCTCGCGGGACTGCATGGTCCACTCCGGCTGACGCCAGGTAGCGATCACCTTGAGATCCGGTGCAAGTGCCTTGATGTTGATCTCAAAGCGAACCTGATCGTTGCCCTTGCCTGTTGCGCCGTGGCAGATGGTGGTTGCGCCTTCTTTTCTTGCAATCTCAACCAGCTTCTTTGCGATCAGCGGTCTTGCGTAAGAAGTTCCGAGCAGATACTTGTTCTCGTAAACGGCACCGGCCTTTACG